>DKGO01000140.1 GCA_002453315.1 Caryophanales bacterium UBA6768
ATGGGTATGATATATTCGAAATGGAGGAATTTAAATGAAGAAAATATTGATGATGATTAGTATGATTTTTGTCATGACTTTTTTTACGGCTTGTAACGAAACAAACGATTCAGCAAAACCTGAGAAAAATAATGCCAATGCTGAACAAAGCGATGTTATCGAAGAAGGTAACAGTAACAGTAGCGAGGATGCGAATGCTATCAAAAACAATGGCGATAATCAAGCAGGGAATAACCCAGAAGGAAATTCTGATAATATGACAGAAGCAAAAAATCAAGATGACATGAAGGAAATGATGAAACAACTCAATTTTTCCGAAATTGAAATTGAAGTTTCTTATGGGAAAAATAAGGAATATGAATTCAAAATCGAACATCATAGTAATGGAGATATTGAAGCGGAAGTGGAAGATGAAATTAATGGCATTGATATTGATGAAGACTTAGCAGCCTTTAATCACTTATTCCCTCTTGTGAAAATGTTAACTGTTGAACAAGGAATGGACAAACAAGAAGTGATTAATCAGGTATTAGATGTGTTCGAATTAGATAGGAATTATGAAAAATTCGATGCAGAATTCACATTCGAAAAAGGTATCAAGGTTGAATTTGAGGATAAAAAATAAGTGACATTTAATAAGGGAGGTTGATTTCTGTACTTCCCTTCTCTTTATATAACTATATATTAAAATGAATCAAATAAATCTTCCCTTAATTCTGGCATTCTTGCCCCGCTTTTAGATATCTCATCTCTTATCTCAAATTTCCATCTTTCAAAAGCATAGGTTTCCGCTAACTCTATTTTGAAATTATTATCATCTATTTTTGTTACTTTAAAAGAGTCTACACCTAACTGAATTAAATATTCCATCGTTAATAGCTCTCTAGCTTGTAAATTAAATACATCATGTAATATCCATTTCCCTAATATACTTTGGGGATTAGTTTGCAAACTTTTACCCCCATCTTGAGTAATGATTGCATTTATTTTTCTGCCGTCTGGCAGGTGAAGTAAGAAAGGACTAGCAGAATTTCTTATTTCATCATCTAACGCATCAAAGCCAAAAAAGAATGGAAACGTTTCATGAATCCAATGTGGTATAGGAATATACGCCTCGAAGTCAGGTCGAGGTAAATTACTACCTTTCACTTTAGGCGCTGCATTCCAAGCATTAAATCCCGATTTTTCATATACTTTCATCAACTTATCTGAGTATAACGGTAAATAGATAACCTTTAATTTCCTTCTTTCCTTTTCGGTTGAAGGTAAATCAATCATTTTCAGTAATTCAAATGGGTCTTTATATTGTTTTATTGGTATACTTTCTAAAATATTCTCCTTTGAAGCATCAAATTCTTTTAATAGAACACTTTTACTAGAGTAAAATTTGTATTTATTTAATTTATCGGTAAATGTATAAGTTTTACCATTTTGATTAAGCAATTTTAATGAGTCTAATTGTATAAGATCATAATTGGTTTCCAATATATTCATAACATAGTTATCCCTAGTAACGTTATGATATATAGATGATGATGTGTTGTATTGCCTTTGGTCCAACTTAATTCGTTCATTACGGTATAAGGAAATTTTATAAATTAATTGTTCAAATTCATTTTCCTCAATTAATGGTACAAATTCAGTTGGGGCAAGTTTATTAAATTCAGCAATCTTTTGGTATGTAAAATCCCTTAAATGAACCCAAGTCTTAAGACCAATACCTATTTTTTGTTCGTCGATTGTGGCAATTGCATCAAAAGCGGAATCTTTTCGAGTCAGATCCTCTACTTCAAATACTTTAGCAAACAATTGTTCATGGTTTCGATAATATAAATAAGGTTTATTGGCATTAGTTCCAGTTTGAATATCTTTAAACAACCCTGATATTGCCCCGAATATCTTTAAATAATCAATATATTGGTTCCTTCTTGTCTTGTCAAACTTATTCCAAACAGATACCATGTTTTCACCATATTCCTTTTACCATTTGACAAAAAAATCTAGCCAACGTAATCATTATTAACAAACTTTTTTAAGTCCTTTTATGCATAGGCAAATGAAGATTTCTTTGTGTCATTCACCATAAAAAATTCAAGTTGTTGTTTTTTCTTTACTAAAAGTGAATATTCTTTGTCATTAATAATTTGATATGTTCTAAATTGCAAATAGTCATAAAGTAGCTCTTTGGAGTAAAAATTCCTAACATGGAAGGATTCTCCACTTTCATTTCCATTCATTTTAGTATATGTTAATGCATACCTTCCCTCTTCCGGTATTTTGTATTCTCCAGAGGACCCTTCTAAAGCAAAGTCTATATTCTTAGCAATTCGTTGTATAACAGGAATCGCAACACTGTTACCTGCCTGCTTATATAATTGGGCATCAGATACTTCTTTTGGCAAAACAAAATCGGTTGGATACCCTTGTATGTTAAAAGTTTCACGGGGGGTAAGTTTTCTAATACCATAATCCGACAAAATTATAGGAACATTATGCCCGCCAGTACCCATATTAGCAGTTAGTGTAGGTACTACCCCACTTTTATTTTCTCTCACATATTGTCTTCGCCATTGATATACTGAATCCTGGTTAACAATTGATTCTTTTAATTCTTTATAAAAGGAAGGGTTTTTTTGTTCATTATAATAATATCGATCATCAGCAACACCTTTAAAATCGATATAATTTTTAATAGATTTGGTCAATTTAATTTTTTTTGGAAATTGAAACTTTTTAAAAGCATCTTTTGAACGAAAGCCAATAATATAAATTCTTTCTCTATTTTGAGGTATATTTCCATAGTCCTTTGCATTTAATACAGCCCACTTTAAATAATAACCATTAAGTTCGAGAGATTCTCTTATCACTTTAAATGTATTACCACCATCATGAGTCACCATGTTTTTAACATTTTCTAAAAAAACTACTTGTGGTTCCTTATTTATAATAATATTTAAGGTATCAAAAAATAAATCGCCACGTTCATCCTCGAAACCTTTCCGGTAACCTGCAACACTAAATGGTTGGCAAGGAAAACCAGCCAATAAAATCTCAGCATTGGGAATATCACTTATATTTACATCCCGAATGTCTTTATCTTCTACTTTTAAGTCAAAATTTGCTTCATATGTAATCCGGGCATGTTTATCAAATTCATTCGCATAAACAACATCATATTTTCCTGAATTTATAAAACCTAATTCAATTCCACCAACTCCAGAAAATAAACTAATGATTTTCCTTTTTTTAACCATAGTGATTTCTCCTTTATCAATTATTATAACATATTTACCACATTTCTTTATTTTAATTTATTGTAGAACGGACGTTCCCAAAATGCAAATAATTCACTGTTTTACTTTGTTGTAGGCAAAATTATTAAATAAATTTATACTTGATTATTATTATAACCTGTTATAGTATAGTTAGTAAAATACCATCCTATTATATAACAGAAAAGAGGGAGTTTTATGGGTCAATATATTTCCGTTGGAAGTTTGCAAGTAAAGGAAAGCTTTTATGAGTTTCTAAATGAGGAAGTGTTACCAGACGCAGACTTAAGTCCAACAACATTTTGGCAACAATTTGAACAACTGGTTCTTGAGTTTTCACCACGTAACAAGGCCCTATTGGAAAAAAGGGCTAAACTACAGAAACAAATTACCCATTGGCATATGAACAATCCTAAGGCAGACTTTCCGGACTACAAGCATTTTTTACAAGAAATTGGTTATATCGAAGAAGAAGTAAATGAAGTAACAGTGAATGTTACGAATGTCGATAAGGAGATCACTGAAATTGCTGGACCACAGCTCGTCGTGCCGATTAACAACCCACGGTATGCCATTAACGCAGCCAATGCCCGCTGGGGTTCATTATACGATGCCTTTTATGGTACGGACATCATACCAGAAGATGAAGGTGCGGAAAAAGGGGCTACTTATAATCCCATTCGGGGTAAAAGAGTCATAGAGAAGAGTAAGGCTTTTTTAGATAAAAGCGTCCCTTTAAAAAATGGCTATTATAAAGATATTATCAAATTTTCTATTAAGAACGAAAAACTTGTGGTGACGTTCATTGATGGGTCTGAAACAACATTAAATAATGAAGACCAATTTGTTGGGTTTAACGGTGATGCAATTAATCCGACGGCCATCTTATTTAAAAATCATCGACTTCACATTGAAATTCAGATAGATGAATTAGATCCTATCGGAAAATTTGACCCAGCGAGCATGAAGGACGTGATCATTGAATCCGCTATTACGAGTATCATGGATTGTGAAGATTCGATTACTGCCGTTGACGCTGCCGATAAAATCGATGTCTATCAAAATTGGAAAGGGCTCATTCGTGGTGAGTTAAGTACGACGTTCCAAAAAGGTGATCAAACAATTGAAAGAAGATTTCATGAAGACCGTCCGTATAAAGCCCCTAATGGGGAATCATTTACCATTCCCGGTCGTGTGTTAATGCTCGTGCGTAATGTTGGATTGTTAATGACGAGTGAAGCTGTACTTCTTCCTGATGGCACTGAAATTTATGAAGGCATTTTGGATGGAATTGTGACAAGTGCCATTGCAAAGCATAATTTACTTGGTAAAGGGCGATTTATCAATTCAAAAAAAGGATCAATTTATATTGTAAAGCCGAAAATGCACGGTTCTGAAGAAGTTGCTTTTACGAATGATTTATTTGCATCCATAGAGAATTTACTGGAATTAGAACGATACACATTGAAAATGGGAATCATGGATGAAGAACGAAGAACATCAATTAATTTAAAAAATTGTATTGCCAATGCAAAACATCGGGTCATTTTTATTAATACAGGATATTTGGACCGAACCGGTGATGAAATACATACATCAATGGTTGTTGGACCGATGCACCGAACAGATGACATGAAAGGCGTCGCTTGGTATAACAATTATGAATTAAACAATGTAGAAATCGGGCTGAAATCAGGTCTTCAAAAACAAGCACAAATTGGAAAGGGAATGTGGGCAAAACCCGATGAAATAAAAGAAATGTCAGAAGATAAAATAAATCACGTTAAAGCAGGTGCCAACACAGCTTGGGTCCCTTCCCCAACAGCAGCGACAATTCATGCCTTACATTATCATGAAGTTTTCGTCGATGACATCCAACAGCAACTGATTGACAAGGGATTAAACAATGACTATTTGGATCAAATTTTGCAAATTCCTACTAATCCTGATGCTAATTGGATAGAAGAAGAGATTAAAGAAGAAATAGATAATCATCTTCAAAAAATACTTGGTTATGTTGTCCGTTGGGTAGAACAGGGAATTGGTTGCTCAAAGGTGCCTAACATACACGATATTGGCATGATGGAAGATCGGGCCACACTAAGGATTTCCAGTCAGCTTGTTGCCAACTGGCTACATCATGGGATAGTTTCTCAAGAGCAAGTCAATCAAGCATTCCATCGAATTGCCATCATTGTCGACGAACAAAATGTTGGGGATCCATTTTATAAAAAGATGGCTCCAAATTTTGATGAATCCATTGCTTTTCAAACAGCTATTGAATTGGTGTTTCAAGCAAAGGAGCAACCTAACGGATATACAGAACCAATTCTTCATAAAAAAAGATTACAATTTAAAAGAAGTGTTTTGACGGTATAATACTAAGCCAAAGAATTGAAACCCTTTCTATGGCGGGATGAAACCATTCCTGATAGAAAGGGTTTTTAGCTGTTAAGAGCGCACAAATTTTAATTTATTTAAAAAAATTAAAACTTTTTTCAAAAAATACTTGCATTTTTTTATAAAACACTTATACTGTATTATAACAGTAATTAATAAAGTTAATCTGTTACATAATAGGAGGTGTGGATCATGATGAGAAATCAACAAGCAACTTGTTCGGAATGTGGTACTAACTTAACTGATATCCACTTTTCATCAACTTGTGAACATTGTTTATCTAAAACTGAAGATTAAATTATAACATTACTTTGTGTTATGACATCATCAAATAGTTAAGCTTGTTATATAACAATATAATTAGGGGGAATATTTTATGTATGAAGAAAGAACAGGCAAGTTACAACAAGATTGGGATTCAAACGAGCGTTGGCATGGTACCGAAAGGCCTTACAAAGCCGAGGACGTCATTCGTTTAAGGGGATCGATCGATATTGAACACACAATAGCAAAAAATGGTTCAGAGAAATTATGGCAGCTATTACATAGCGAAGATTACATCAATTCACTAGGGGCACTAACAGGAAATCAAGCAGTACAGCAAGTAAAGGCTGGCTTAAAAGCGATTTATTTAAGTGGTTGGCAGGTGGCAGCAGATGCAAACCAATCGGGGGAAATGTATCCCGACCAAAGCCTGTATCCTATTAACAGTGTACCCAAAGTAGTTAAAGGCATCAACAATGCATTAAAACGGGCAGATGAGGTTGAATATTCTGAAGGAAGTGTCACAAGAGATTGGTTTGCGCCAATTATAGCTGATGCGGAAGCAGGTTTTGGTGGACATTTAAATGTTTTCGAATTAATGAAGCAAATGATTGAAAATGGTGCCTCAGGGGTTCATTTCGAGGATCAACTAGCCTCAGAGAAAAAATGTGGTCACTTAGGTGGGAAAGTTTTAATCCCAACACAACAAGCAGTGAAAAATTTAATAACAGCTCGATTTGCTGCGGACGTGATGGGAACTCCGACAATTATAATGGCACGTACAGACGCCAATGCTGCCGATTTAATTACGAGTGATGTCGACACATACGACCATCCATTTATTACGGGAGAAAGAACTCAGGAAGGATTTTATCGTACAAAAGCGGGATTGGATCAAGCGATTGCCAGAGGGTTAGCCTACGCTCCTTATGCTGATTTAGTATGGTGCGAAACAGCTGAACCAAACTTAGATGAAGCCCGTCGTTTCGCAGAAGCAATCCATGAAAAATATCCTGACCAATTATTAGCTTATAATTGTTCCCCTTCTTTCAATTGGAAAAAACATATGACAGATAAAGAAGCTGAAGATTTCCAAAAAGAGATTGCGGAAATGGGTTATAAATTCCAGTTTGTCACGTTGGCTGGTTTCCATACATTAAATCACAGCATGTTTGATTTGGCTAGACAGTATAAGGAAGAGGGAATGGGAGCCTACTCTCGTTTACAGCAAGCTGAATTTAGTAGTGAAGAATTTGGCTATAGCGCGACACGTCACCAGCGTGAAGTTGGAACAGGTTACTTTGATGAAGTTGCTCAAGTGATTTCAGGAGGTCAATCTTCAACTGTAGCTTTAGCAGGATCAACAGAAGCTGCGCAGTTTTGAAATAAATTAATTTAATTCAGAAAAACATAAACCGTCGCTATCACATTCATTGTGATTGGGCGGTTTTTTGTAGCTCGAATCCCCTTTCAAATTCGTCAGCAATCAAGTGGAGGGAGATAAATGACTTTACTAGTTTGCTAAAGTATAGTGCCATAATGGAAAAGCAAAACATCGTCGTTTAGAATGGTAATGACAAGATTTATATTGGTTAAACAATAACGTTACAAAATTTCATCATCATTGCACAAGAAGGACGACATTCATATGCAGCAAAAACGGGTACTATTTACATTATTTATGATTATGTTTCTAGTCATGGCAGGATTTGGCATCATTATACCAGTGTTGCCTTTTTACGCTGAAGAACTCGGTGCCACCCCAACACAATTAGGATTGCTAATGGCAGTCTATTCTCTGATGCAATTTATTTTTTCACCGATGTGGGGTAAAATTTCTGATAAAGTTGGTAGGAAACCAATCATTTTAGTCGGGATATTAGGTTTATCATTATCATTTTTTATGATGGCTATTGCTACCCAATTATGGATGTTATTCGTTGCCCGAATTTTCGGCGGAATTTTATCAGCAGCAAACATGCCTACAGTAACAGCATATGTTGCAGATATTACTTCAGAAGAAGATCGAAGCAAAGGAATGGGGATGATAGGAGCGGCGACAGGGATTGGGTTTATTTTTGGTCCAGCAATTGGTGGAGTTTTTTCAAAAATAGGCTTAAACGCTCCATTCTATTTAGCAGGAATCGTTTCTTTCATCACATTTTTACTTGTTATTTTTATTTTAAAAGAATCAAAACAACATGTAGCTGAACAAAATGAACAAGCAAAACAACAGTTATCGGAAAAGTTCGGCCTCAGTTCTACTTCTGTTTTGTATTTTTTATACTTTTTTATTTCATTATCATTGGCTGGATTAGAGGCAACATTTGCTTATTTTGCCGCTGAGAGGGCTGACATTAGTGCCCAATCATTAGGTTATGCCTTTATGGTGATGGGACTAGCAAGTGCGTTTGTACAAGGGTCCATGGGGAAATTAACAAAAATATTTAAAGAAACAACCATTATAAGGGCAGGAATCATTGTATCCGCCATTGGCTTTGCACTTATTCTACTCATTAAAGACTTTATGACGGCAACGATTTTCCTAGCGGTTTTCGGAATTGGAAATGGGGTCATTCGACCAAGTGTTTTAGCTTTTTTAACGAAGATGACTAAGGGTGGACATGGGGCAGTGACAGGAAATTTAGCGTCGTTTGATTCTTTAGGAAGAGTATTAGGTCCTGTAATAGGGGGATATCTATATACACAAATGATTGAGCTCCCGTATATATCGGGGATTGCATTATCCCTATTTGCATTAATATTGTTTCAAGTATTTACTGTGAGGTTGGGGAAAGTTGGAAATTAGTTGACATGGGATTCTTTGGAAAGAACAGAGCAAAATCATCTACTCTGTTGTCTTTCCTTCATCACACCAATCATTCTACGCCATTATTTTTTCTCATCATCGCACGCAATCATTCTACTAGCCCTTTTTGATGGCTCTGTAAGTCCTTCTTCATATGACATATCATCTCTCCTTATTAGATCCATTCTTATTTCCACTGGAAGTGGGTTAACAAAGTGTCCTTCAAAGTTAATGGCTAATTGCATGTTTAATTCCTCAGAATAAACATAAGTTGAAGCAATATTCTTATGCATATTTATATAATCCCCTTTTGAATATCCAACCTCTATTAGTCCTTCTACCTTCCCTTTAACGACCGCTTCATGCGGTTCAGCTAAGTTCTCATTAAACTAAACTCTTATAAATTATAAATGATAAAGGTTAAATTCACGTTGAATAGAGGGATGTTATTTTTGAAAAGTTAAAATGAAACAGTATCAGTTTACTATTGACTGTTAGAGGAAAAAAAGATGATAAAATAATAATGTACAAAAACGATTACATAAGAATGTACAGTTTTGATAATACCATTATCGTATTATTGGAGGGAGGTAAATACTAAAGGGGAAATAGTACGCTGTTTTCAGCCAATAAAAAATCGCCAAAGCTTGATAAAACCAATGCTTTGAACGATTTCCGCTGTCAAATATTTATTTTAATAACTAATTGCTTTATTTGACAATTTAGGGAAATTCCTAATCAAACGAAATTTGGAGAATAAAGCTATATTAATCAACAGGAATCCTATTTAGTAGAAATCCTGATTATCAACATTAAACTTTATAGTACAATTCACCCCGTTCCTTCGTATGAAATTGCTGGATTTAATAGTATCTTATATTAAGGACAAGATATAACAGTAATTTTTTTCTTAATAAATAAATTTAATTTGTTTTTGTTACCACTTTTATAGTGTCCATTAATCCGGATAAGTTATTTATATAGGGAATTAAATTCACCTTTATTTACTAATCCTAGTATTTTCCTATCTCTTCTGCCATGCATAAAATAATATATTGTAAGACCTAATAAAATAATAATCGACAAACATAAATATAAACCTCTAAATCCGATAATTGGAATAAATACCCCAATGATCAGTGGACCTATTCCTAGGGCTAAATCTAGAAATATAAAATAAGTTGAATTCGCTAATCCTATTCTTTCTATTGGTGTCACCTTTATTGCTAATGCCTGAGTACTCGATTGGAAATTTCCATAACCAATACCTATAAATACTGCCCCCAATAGAAAAATAAAGCTTGTTGTTGCTTGGCTAATAACTAACATTCCAATTGTAAAAAATATAAGGGAAGGATAAACAACACTATTTGTCCCTTTCAAATCAAATAATTTACCTGAGAAAGGTCTCGTTAATAAAACAGCGAACGCATAAACAAGAAAGTAATAACCCCCTGCTTCAACTATTTGTATTTCTGATGAGTATGTAGTAACAAATGATAATAATCCGGAATACGAAAATGCCACTATTAAAACAATCATAGAAATTGGGATTGCATTCGATTCAAAATAATTAGAAAATCGAAATGTATTATTTTTCTTATTTTTAAAATCCAATGTAATTTCTACTTTTTCAAATGACGGTTCTTCAATAGTATTAGATAAGAAAATAGCGATAACACCAACAACTAATGAAAATATAAAGATACTTTCAAAATTAAATTGATTAATAAGAAATACCCCAATTAAGGGACCAATTGCTGCAGATAATATAACACTGATACTGAAGTATCCAATTCCTTCTCCTTTTCGAGAATCAGGGATGATTTGGGATACAATTGTAGCAGTTGCTGTCGTTGCAAGACCAGTCCCCACCCCTTGTAAAATTCTAATGAACATCAATGTGTAAATATCTAACGGTAAAAAGTAAAAAAAGGCCATGATGACATAGACTGTATTTCCTATCAACAATAATTTCTTTTTACCTATTATTTCAATTTTATTACCTCCATATAGTCTCCCGAGCAATACCCCTATGATAAATATACTAGAAACCAATCCAGCCATACCTGTATTGGCATCATATACATTAATTGCATATGATGCCATTGTAACAATAAGTAAGTACATAGATAAAAACAGGGAAAAATGGACAATAGAAGTTGATACAAACATTTTAGTCCATAACTTTTCTTTATCCACTTAATAATCCTCCCTTATTTTTTAACAAAGCAAAATCATCAGTATTAACAATACAATTAAAAAACTATATAATATCTTTTGCTTTAAGATCTTCATACTCATTTTCATTTAAATTTAGTATATTTAAATAAACTTCATCATTATCTGACCCAAGTAATGTGCCTGGGCGCCATACTTGACCGGGTGACTGTGAGAATTTAGGAACTACATTAGGAACCGATACATTCCCTAAAACATTATCGTCTAATTTCACAATATTTTCCCTAGATGCTATGTGGTCATCTTCAAAAACATCTTTCACGTTATTTACTGGCCCTACAGGTATATCTGCTTCTTCTAACAAACTTGTCGCTTCCTTCGCAGTTAAATTGATAATCCAACCTTGAATGAATTCATGCAGTACATTGGCCGATTCCGTTGAACTTCTTTTACGCATCGTATTAAAACGTTCTTCATGAATCAATTCCTCTTTACCCATTATTTTCATGAGTGAATTAAATTTACTATCTAAACTTGCATGTATCGTAAGCCACTTACCATCTTTTGTTTTAAATATTTCAGCAGGTGCATATGATGGGTGACGATTTCCCAATCTCTCCCTAACTTCACCAAATTCACCGAAAGATGTAATAATATCTTCTTGAATACGTAGAGACGGTTCATATAATGCTAAGTCAATTTCTTGTCCCTTTCCATTCCCGACTACGTCCCGATAATAAACTGCCATTATTGCCGAAAGTGCATTAAAAGCCCCTGTTAAATAGTCAGCTATACTAACTCCCATCTTAACGGGTGGTTGATCTGGGTAGCCTGTAATATATTTTAACCCACTAAAACCTAGTGCCAGTCTATCTAATCCTGGTTTATGTGAATATGGACCAGTTTGTCCATAACCAGATACCCTTACCATGATTAATTTAGGATTTATTTTTGACAACGTATCATAGCCAATATTCCATGACTCTAATGTTTTTGGTTTAAAATTCTCAATAATAACATCTGCCCATTCAGCTAATTTTTTAAATATTTCCTGTCCTTCTCTCTTACGCAAATCCAAAGTTATTGATCGTTTGTTCCTCCCAACATTAATCCAAACCATTGATCTTCCATCTTTCGTTCCTTTTCCTGCCTGTCTAGAAGGATCCCCAGTCTTAGGTTGCTCTATTTTTATGACATCCGCTCCAAAATCAGCTAATAAAGATGCTCCAAAAGGACCAGCTATTAACATCCCTAAATCTAGCACTTTAAGCCCGTTTAATGGTCCAAATTCTGGTTTGTTTTTACTTGATTTACTATCCATTGTTATCTCCTTCTTAAACATTTATTAATATTTTTACAAAGCACTACTTTTACGGTCTTTCTAATACATGAACAACACAAACGCTTCCTAAACCAACCATGTGTGCCATTCCTTTTTTCGCATTTGGTTGTTGCCTTACTCCCGCTTCATGTCTTAATTGTCTAGTAATTTCAGCAATTTGCCCTAGACCTGTCGGACCTGTTGGGTGACCCATCGCTATTAAGCCACCTGAAGCACTGACTGCACATTTTCCACCAATATCCATTGCCCCTTCTTCTAAATAGTGGGCTGCTTCACCTTCTTTGCATAAGCCTAATGCTTCGACATAAAGCAATTCCTCTATAGAAAATGCATCATGAAATTCAATTAAATCTAAATCATGTACAGAAATACCTGCCTCTTTTAATGCTACTGATGTAGTTTCTTTTGTTAACGCAGCATCTTTACCAACACCAGCTTCATATACCCTTTCACTCCTTGATGATGATGCAGTAACCCTTATTGCCCTACTTGAGTCAATTCCATAACGTTTAATCCCCTCTTCAGAAGCAACGATGACAGCAGAAGCCCCTTCTCCAATCGGGCAACACTGTAATCGAGTAAGTGATCCTGAAATTGGATAATCAGCTAAAATTTCTTCTAGAGTTCGTTCCTTTTGGCGGTGTGCATAAGGATTCATTGAACCATTTTTGTGATTTTTCACTGCTACTTTTGCGATTTGTTCCTCAGTAACACCGTATTTATTCATATATTCTTCAGCTAACAAGGCAAAATGTGTGAATGGTACGATGGCATCACTTGCTAAATCCTCAATACCTGTATGTTGAAAGGCTCTTTCAACATTTTTAGGTTTATCAACACCTATAGCTAATGCCACATCATTAAAACCACTTGATACTTCCATAATCGCTTGTCTAAATGCACTGGAACCAGTAGCTGAGGCATTTTCTATGTGAGTAATAGAAGTCCCGGTAGTTCCTAAATGTCTTAACATTGCCCGACCTGAAGCCATTCCTAACCTAGCAGTACCAACATATGTTGATTCCACTGCAGGCCATTCAATATTTGCATCCTCTAGTGCTTCACGTATTGCTGTCAGTCCTAGATCGACATAGGACAATTCACTTTTACGTTGGTATCGGTGTAGTCCAATACCGACAACATATACAGGTCGTTGGTCTAAAATTGTTTTTCCCACTCTCATCAACTTCCTTTTCTAACCTACATATATTTAGATTGTAAATCTTAGATCAAAAACTTCCTTGTTATTTTCATTTTTATCGATTTTGACAAGTTCTGAATATACAGTTTGTCCTATCTTTAATTGCGATTCGTCTTTTACATTCAGAATTGCTCGGATAACACACCCACTATCAAGTAAAACTGAACCAATAAAATAAGGTGCAGGATATTTTTTTATCGCACTTCTATGCACTTTTGCAAAAGAATGTAATGTTCCTTTTCCCGACATAAGAACATTTTCGACTACTTCACCAGTGTTCCCACAAGATTCACAACCAAAATGTTGTCTTGGAAAATACACATGACCACATTGGCAATTACTACCCTTTAATGCCGGATGATCTGGTAAATCTGAGGTACCTTGCTCTGTATAGGCATTTGGCTTTAAAAGTATTTTCGATGTCATTTTATTTCGTTCCTCCCTTTCATTAATTAATTGAGAAGTAAGGATGTTGACTATTCCTTTATTTGTTTAAAGAACTTTTCATTATACTCCCCTAATTTAGGAGCTTTTTTAATTGAATTGACATGACTATTTTGAAATTGAACCGGAAATTTGATGGCATATTCATCTTCATGCTTGTTATCAGCCTCAAAATATTTAATTAAATTTCTTTCCTTAAACAATTCCACCTGAGTTAATTCATCTATATTCATTACCTTTGTACAAGGCACTTGATATTCATCGAATATTTTAAGCCATTCTTTAGTGGTTCTTTTTTCTATTTCCTGTTGAATCATCCCATTTAGTTCGGTCGCATATTTGGAACGAGAGTTTCGTGAACTATATTTCTCATTATTAATTAATTCAGGTTTTCCAATAGCTTGACACGTACCTTCAAATAAATGATTTTCTAAACTACCTAAAGCAATAAATTGGCCATTCTTAGTTTGAAAGGTCCCATACGCCCCTCTACCTAAAAATTCTTTCTTTGTTGGTTTACCTTTATCATAATATTGTCCTATTCTCGGGGTCATCCATGCTAAAGTTGAGTCAGCTATAGATACATCAATATAGTCGCCTTTACCGGTTTTTTCCCTATTTCTAAGTGCAGCGAGTATGGAAATCACTGAATACATAGAAGAGGCTTGATCAGAAATTGGTACTCCTCCTGTTGCTTCCGGTGGGCCATCCGGGTTTCCACTTAAACTTAAAACACCTGATAGTGCTAAGAAGTTTATGTCATGTCCCGTTTCCCGTACCATTGGACCTGTTTGACCATAATTTGAAATAGAACAATATATAATTTTCTCATTTATTTCTTTTACATCCTCATATTCTAAACCGAATTTCTTCATTGTTCCGGGTCTAAAACCCTCTACTATCACATCACAATTTTTTAAATATTTTTTAATTTGACTAACACTCTCTTTGTCCTTTAAATTCATTGTGATACTTTTTTTATTTCTATTAATTGAATTAAAAAAACATTTGACACTTCTAGTCGGGTCTCCTGAGGTAGGATGTTCAACCTTTATCACGTCTGCCCCAAGCTCAGCTAACATTAATGTACAAAAAGGACCAGTTAATAAATTTGAAAAATCTAAAACTCTTATATCTTCTAATGGTAAGCTCATCTTTTTACCCTCATTTACGTTTCATTCATCTATTGTTTAATTCACTTAATATTTTCTAATAAAATTTTAATTTTTTATTGTATTTTCTTTTATAGCTTTATAGTTTTGTCAACATCAAAAACTCTTTTCTTTGTAAAATATCGATCTATTTCGCCATATTTATTGCCTGCAAATCTTGCAAGTGGGTTTAATTTCTCGAAATCAATTTTATAATTACCTAAATAAATTTCATCAGATACATAAAAATGAACTACTCTACCCAAAACCATAAAGCCTCTTCCGACCTTAATAATTTCTTCTAATTCACATTCCAAGTGAATTAAAGACTCCTTGACGGCGACACTATCAATCTTTTTTGTTTTTACAGGAGTAAATCCTACTTCATCAAACTCACTGATATCTTTCTTATATAATGCCGCCGCATTATTCACTTCTTTAGCCATTTCTTGATGCGTTATATTTATAACGAACTGTCGATTCATTTCAATGTTGTCCAATGTATCTTTTTTGTTAATTTTTCTCTCACCTATTGAGAAATATACAATTGGTGGCGAATTTGTAACAACATTAAAAAAACTATAAGGTGCAACATTGTAAACACCTTGAGAATCTTTAGTTGAAACTAGAGCAATTGGTCTCGGGACAACACTACCAGTTAACAGTTTATATAGTTCCCTAGCCGAACATTGCTTTGTATCAATCTCCATTTTTCCACCTCAATTTCAATAAGGATAATACATTACCATTCTATTATTATTTACATTACGGAAAGATTGTCCTTCATCTTTTAAAAATTAAAAGTAAATAACAGAATACATCAATATAATGTAGTATTGCTTATTTATCTCAAACTATTTATTTATGACTATTATTGAATCATGATGCTTGGTAACCATAAAATTAATTGAGGAAATATAATCGTTAAAATGATAACTACCGCATATAATCCCACAAACGGCCATACCGCAGAATAGATTGTTTTAATATCTAAATCCGTAGCGACACCCCTCATGACGAATAGGTTAAATCCAAAAGGAGGAGTCAAATAAGCCATACACATATTAATGATAAAAATAACACCGTACCAAACAGGATCATATCCTAATTGTAAAATGACTGGTAAAAATAGTGGACCAGTAATAAAGACAATTCCCGCGGGATCAATAAACATTCCCAATAAGAAAATAACTGCTTGCATCGATAAAATCATTACCCATGATGAAACATCAAAACTAGTAACAAAGCTTGCAAACCAGCCACCCACACCTGTCACGGTAACAATTCTAGAATAAGCTACAGCGCCGATTAAAATCCAAAATACTAATGCATTTAGTCGGACTGTCATCATAAACATTTTTCTCAAATTACTAAAAGTTAATTTTCGTTTAACAGCGGAACTAATTAAAGCACCTACTACCCCGACTGCCGCTGCCTCTGTTGGTGTAGCTATTCCTAAATAAATAGAACCTAATACAACAATAATTACTAAAATTGGCAGAATAACACCTTTTAAAGACTCTATTTTCTCTTTAAATGAAAATCTTTCTTCTTTACTCAGTGCTGGTCCTTTTTCAGGATACTTCCATGATAAGAATAGAACATAGGAAATAAATAATATTGCTGCGATAATTCCAGGAATTAACCCACCCATAAACATGGCGCCTGCCGATACATTCGATTCAGTTGCATAAATAATCATTAATACACTTGGTGGAATTAATATCCCTAATGCACCACCGGCCATAATTGCTCCAGAAGTTAATTTATCATCATACCCTCTCTTTAACATGGAAGGGCGAGCAGTAAGACCTAAGGTTGCTGTAGCAACAGTTGCAATACCTACCATTGCTGCAAAGATAGCTGAAATGACAGTCGTCCCTACTGCCAGGCCACCACGTAAACCACCTAGCCATCGATAAACTGCTTCGTACATATCTTCTGCTAAATCACTATGTTGTAAGATTGCCGCCATAAATACATATAATGGAATCGCCGACAATGTAAATCCGGTTACTTTCCCAAAAGTACCTAATGTAAATGCATCTATACTAGAGAGTCCGTCCCAAAAAATGAAAGCAAAAATGATAGATATACCGCCCATTACATAAGCTACGGGTACGCCTATTGCTAAAAATAAAATTAATAAGCCAAATAATAATAAAGCAATTAATCCTACATTCATTGTTCTATCTCCTCCTCATAATACTTTTTACCTGTTAAAACGGTAGAGATATCGTTAATTAAATCTACTATTCCTTGGAGGAATAAAAGAACACCGCCAATTGGTACCATCAGCCATTTAATCCAGAGATAAACTTTTAAACCAGAGCTAGCGATTACTTGAAGATTATAGTAGTGTGCAACCTGTTCCCAACCTTTCCACATAAGAATGATTGACATAATAATCCATAAAAATGATGTAAGTATATCAATCACACTTTTTTTACGATCAGAAAATTTATCGTAAAAAATATCCACACGGACATGTGCGCGTTGTAATGTTGCATATCCCCCTGAGAGTAAAGCAGATATTCCGGTTAGCCAGCCAAGTAAATCAAACGCCCAACTCTGTGGAGTATTAAAAAAGTATCTCATGACAACAGCATAAAACAATGCCAACCCCATAAAAAGTATCGTTACTCCAACTACCCACATCATACTTTTATTAATGTTATTGACTGACTTCATAAATAACTTCATCACTCAACCCTCCAATATTTTCATAATTATATATAGTAAATGTAGGAAGGCTTATTACACAAGTTTATATTTAAACTTTATGTAACAAGCCCTACATACTATTCACTATAAAGAAATACTGTTTGATTCTGGCACAAAAGTACTATACATTTATTCAAAATCCTTTTGTGTCTCTAATAAGATATCAACCATTTTTTTAGTGTTCTCATTTTTAGAAGCAAAAGTATCATAAACAACTTGTGCTGAATCCATAAATCTTTCTAGCTCATCTGGTGATAATTCATGAATTTCGACACCATTTTCTTCAGCGAATTTCATAGAGTTATCAAAGACCGATTGAACATACTCCATTCCTTCTTTTTCTAATTCTAGGGACACATCCATAATAATTTGTTGTATGTCTTCTGGAAATTCATTCCACTTATCTACGTTTATAATGTTCATTGCCATCATTGGGTTAACAATAGCCGGTGTGACCGTATGTTTAGCAACTTCATTAAATTTATATAAGTCAATCGTATAGTAAGGGAACACTGTCGCATCAATTAAACCTCTACTCAAAGCTTCATACTGTTCACTTGCGGCAACATTTGCTGCAGCTACACCCATTTCCTTATACCATGGTTCCCAAACTCCAGTTGGAAGACGCATTGTCATACCTTCTACATCATCAATGCTATCAATTGGTTTTGTACTAATGATTCCTTGATAACCACTAGACCAGTGCATAAGTAACTTTGCTCCATAATCTTCCATTTCTTGCTCAAATAATTCTCCTGCTTCTGTTTCTCTCATCACATGTAAGTAATGGTCAGGATTTTTAAATCCGAATGGCATCCAAATAAAATCTTGTGTTGGTAAAATATCTCCCCAGTATGCTGAAGTATTCGCCATATCAACTGTACCATTTTTAACTGCATCTAAGATCTGGTCTTGTGGAACTAACTGGTTACTAAAATATACTTCAACTTTAACTCTTCCATCAGTTCTTTTTTCTATTTCTTCAGCAAAATACTTTGTACCTAAATTCTTTCCATCTCTTGCATTTTCATCTGCTGGTGGTGTAAATGCACTCGTCATCTTTAATGTGTATGTTTTTCCATCATCTTCGTCCTCTGATTTATTTTCCGTTGAGTTTGTATTATCTGATGATTGATTTCCATTATCATTCGTATTATCCGACGATTGACCTCCACAAGCAGCCAATAATCCAATCACCAACAACATCATTGCTAGAATAATAACTTGTTTAAAACTAATTAACTTTTTCATATCTTCATCTCCTTTTTTAAATGAAACCATTTCTAACTTTTTTTAAACGTTATACCACCATGGTGAGTCTTCTAATAAATTATTCGAAAACAACGCTTTCTTTTGTGTAAATCTTAATATAGATGCTTTTCCTGATCGAGAACCACCCAATCCTGAGAAATTAAAAGAGGTCCTTTCAGCCCCCTCTCCTATTAAAAATGGTGTTAGGCCACAATCATTAATATTTATTCCACCAGAATTGACTTGTTTTGCAATTGCTATTGCTTCTTCATTTGTCCCTGAAAAGACTGATCCAGTTAAACCAAATTCAGAATCATTCGCCAAGTTAATCGCTTCCTCTATAGTAGAAAATGACATAATTGGCATGATTGGCCCAAAAGTTTCCTCTGTCATCAATTTCATATGATGATTAACTCCAGTTACTACAGTTGGTTTGCACCACACTCCTCCCCCATGATTTTCAATCTTACCACCTGTTCTAATTGTTGCTCCTTTTTTCACTGCATCTTCTAATTGTTCGGTGATAATATCGGCTTGATTTAAAAATATTAGTGGCCCAATATGACCATCATCAACATTTGGATAAGCTAATTCTATTTGTTTAGCTTTTTCGATTAATTTCGCTGTGAACTTCTCACATATCTTTTCAGACACGTAAATTCTTTCAACAGAAACACATAATTGGCCGGCATTTCGGATTGACCCAAACAATATCGCCGAAGCTGCTCGATCTAAGTCAGCCGTTTCTGTTACAATAACTGGATCTTTTCCACCCAATTCAAGTATTGCTGGTATGAAACGGCTAGCAGCCATTTCAGCTACTTTTCTCCCAGTAGCTACACTACCGGTAAAACAGATTAGATCTACATTATTCACAATTGATGAGCCTGTTTCACCATCTCCAACAACAAAACTAAGTACATCAGATAGTATTGGAACTTTCTTAATCGTATTTTGTATCGTTTCCACGAAACGTGGGGTTACTTCACTAGGTTTTACAATAACTGAGGCACCGGCAAGTAAAGCAGGTACAGTGTCCATCATTGTGATAGAGAAAGGGAAATTCCAAGGACTAATAACTCCGACTAACTGATAAGGCGTAAAGTCATTTCCAACTTTTATAAAAGAAATTGATGTATCTATCTGGTCGTTAGTTGACAAAATCTCTGGAGCAACTTCACTTAGTTTGTTAATTAGTTTGATTGCCCCCTCGACTTCTCCAATTGATTCTTTTAAACGCCCAGTATCAACGGTCAGTTTATTTATTATTTCCTCTTTTTCTTCCAGTAAGACTTTATTCCAATTTTGCAGTACTTCTATCCTTTTTTGAACACCCATTCTTTCCCATTCAATTTGGCCTTTTCGCAATTTTTCTGATTCTTGTATTATTCCATTTTGACTAATGAGATTCATAAAATAATCAACTTTACCAGTTCGAGGATTCCTTACTTCAATCGATTGATTTTCTATTAAAGTCATTTTATCCCTCACTTTATTTATTTTTATCCGATTTGGGGTTTGAGCTATATCAAGTTAACCTTCTGCCACCACTTACTTCAATAATTTCTCCTAGCATGTAATCGGACAAATGAGATGCTAAAAATATGACTACATTTGCAAGGTCTTTGGCCTCTCCTACTCGCTTCATCGGGATCTTGCTCAAAATTGTATCGTAATTATTTCCACCATTTCCTTCAGCAGTATGGAATGGAGTGTCTACTAATCCTGGGGCAACAGCATTTACAATGATATTATAATCAATTAATTGTTTTGCTAATGCTCTAGTTAATGATGCTACACCACCTTTAGCTGCTGTATAAGCAAAATTATCTTTATTGCCGCCATTCCGGGCTACACCCGAGACAAAATTGACAATTTTACCCCCATTTAATTTCATTAATGGTAGTGCAGATTGAGTTACGAGGAATACAGATTTCAAATTTACATCCATAATCTGGTCCCAATCATTTTCTTCAATCGTTTCTAGAGAACCCTTCTTAACAAAACCACCAACATTATTTACTAAAATGTCAATTCTGCCATACTGATTCTTAATTTCCTCAACAATTTGTTCAATATCTTGTTTTTTAGTGACGTCTCCTTCTACCTGTATCACATCAGCACCTGAATTACTTAATTTTTCAAACAGTTCGTTTGATTGCTCTTCATTATTAAATCCATGTACGATTACCTTAGCGCCTAATTCTGCAAACATTAAAGTTGTTTCTCTGCCAATACCTGTTATATTTCCCGTTACCCACACTACTTTATCCTTAAATGAAATCACATTTTCACCCCATTAATTTACTGTTAACCTCGTTTATTTTAGCATTTCTTCATTCAGTATTTCATTATTCAGATATTATTTCATTGCTCATATTCCAAAATTATTTCATTGCTGACATTCCGAGTACTTCTCTTGCGATTAAAAGTCGTTGTATTTCACTTGTTCCTTCCGCAAATGTGAAATGGCGAATATCTCGGTAATATCGTTCGACTGGGAATTCCTGACTATACCCATAGCCGCCATGGATTTGGATAGCACTATCAGCTATTTCCAACGCTGATTCTGTAGCGAACAATTTTGCTATCGAAGCTTCCATTCGACAGTCTTCACCTTTATCCAATTTATTAGCTGCATTAAATCCTAATAGTCTCATCGCATTAATTTTAGTAACCATGTCTGCAATTTTAGCCTGAATTAATTGGAAACTTCCAATCGGTTTCCCAAATTGATTTCTTTCCTTCGCATATTTAATAGCTGCATCTAAACTTGCCTGCGCTACCCCAGTGCAAATAAAGGAAACCATCACCCGTGCTCTGTTTAGGGATTTCAACCCCATTCTCAGTCCATCACCTATTTCACCAATTAAATTTTCCGCAGGGATCTCGCATTCTTCAAAGTAAAGTTCAGCAGTCGGACAACTATGCATTCCCATCTTTTCTATTTTCTTAGTTGTGTAGTCTGCTATACCTCTTTCAACGATAAATGCACCTATACCATCTATCCCTTTACTTTTATCAGTTTGCGCAAAAACAATACCGATATCTCCATCTATTCCATTTGTAATCCACATTTTTGACCCATTCAAAATCCATTTTCCATTTTTCCATTTTGCAGTTGTTTCAATACTAGAAGCATCTGAGCCTACGTTTGGTTCTGTTAATGCAAAAAATGCGGTTTTCTCACCTTGAAGTAATGGATTTAAATATTTTCCTTTTTGTACTTCTGTTCCATACTGATAAATTCGTGTAACCAGTTGGTTGGCACCACTTATGATTGCCCTCAAAGAAGGCCATACGCGAGATAGTTCCTCAATCATAATGAAATAAGTGACATGGTCTAATCCAAACCCATTTGCCTCTTCAGGTAATAATCCACCTATAAAACCAAATGGCAATAGTTTGTGAATGACCTCTTTTGGCACATACTTATGATTATGTTCATATTCGTTTACTAATGGAGCAATCTCTTTGTATAAGTATTTCCTTACATTTTCTTTAATCATTTTCTGTTCCATCGATAATTCGAAATTCACAATTTTCACCCTTCTCCATCGACGTCCCTTTTTTTGCTTTTCGCTAACTTTGAAAGTGATTACATTTTTTTCTTTATTTAGAACTAACCAAATTTTCCTACTTAGAAAATTACCTTTATTCGCCTTCTTTCATTTTGATAAGCATTGGTACTTCCCCTTGCTGTACAATTTCATTATTTTGATTCATTACATTACGCTGGAAGACAACCACACCTCTACCTGGCTTGCTCGTTTTCCTTTTGCTTAAAACTTCAATCTCTAAATGAATCGTATCCCCGAATCTAAGTGGTTTCATAAACTTCCAGTTTACGCCTAATAATGCAATTGATGATTTTCGTAATTTACTATTTAATTCTGTTCTTGTAAACAATCCTGATGAAATAACTAGCCCTAAAAGCCCGTGTGCTACTCTCTCACCAAAAACAGAATCTCTTGCTTGTACAGCATCAGTATGCAGTGGATTATAATCCCCAGAAAGACCAGCAAAGTTTACGACATCAGCCTCTGTAATGGTTCTTCTTGCAGAGTAGAAATTCGTACCAACTTCAAGATCTTCGTAATATAAATTTTCTGACAACAATTATTCCCCCCAAAAGTTATATTTGTTAAATCAAATTTATCCAAATCTCCCACCAGTTACATGGATGACATCACCAGTTACATAAGAAGAATACTCTGATGCTAAAAATGAAATAACATTGACAACATCTTTTGGTTCTCCAATTCTTTTTAAAGGCGTTTCCTTTAATGCACGTTCTTTGATCATTTCGTATTTTGCATGATTTCGAAGTCCTTCTGTTTCAGTTAGTCCTGGTGCTACAGCATTAACGTTAATTGAGAATCTACCCAATTCCTTTGCCATTGCTTTTGTAAAACCAATAATTCCTGACTTAGCTGCTGAATAATTACCTTGACCTGGATTTCCCAAATAAGCTCTTGATGAAATATTGATAATTTTCCCTGCATTTTGCTCAATCATGTAAGGGGATACATATTTGGTACATAAAAAACTCCCTTTTAATACTGTATTAATAACAGCATCCCAGTGGTCTATTGTCATTTTCCCAATCAAATAGTCTCTTGAAAAGCCAGCATTATTAACCAATACATCAATCTTCCCAAACTCTTCTATTGCTTTATTTACCATTTCCTTTACTGCTGATTCATCAGAAATATCCGCTGTAATTCCTAAGGCTTTACCACCTTTTTCTTTTATCTTAACTACAGTTTTATTTATATTTTCTTCATTTACATCATTTATTACGACATTTGCTCCATTCTGTGCAAATGTCTGTGCAGTTAATTTACCAATTCCTCTTCCTGAACCGGTTATAATAACAACCTTGTCATCAAAACGCATATAAACATCTCCTTTAATGATTCCACTTCATAGACTTTTGCTTATTTTCATTTAATCATATTATGTAGTATAATGTAAAATAGGAATTTTCAATGATAATATTACTATTTCTAATATAAAAGAAGTGTGGGAGGATTACAGATGCGTCTAGACCAATTAAATTATTTAGTAGAAATTGATCGATTTAAATCAATTTCATTAGCAGCTGAAAAACTATATGTTTCACAACCAACAGTTAGCCAAGCCGTCAACGCATTAGAAATAGAATTAGGAAAAAAACTATTTAACCGATCTCGCTCTGGGACAATACCTACTGAATATGGCTTAGAGATTATTGAAAAGGCAAAGGAAATTCTTTTCATTGTCGATGATATTAAAGAATCATCTGTAAGCAATTTTAAATTACTAAGTGGAAGTATTTCTATTAAAGGGGTTCCCGGTTTTTACACAAGCTTACTATCATCTGCACTAGTTTCCTTCAAGAAAAAGTTTCCCGGTATCACATTAAAGCTGTTTGAAGGGGGATCTTTGGAAATCGAAAAAGATATTTTAGCAAAAACTGTAGACTTAGGTTTTGTTGCAGTTGATAATGAGGAGTATTTTAAAAATAATAGTAAACTCATTTTTAAACCATTAACAACTGGCAATATTATGGCTTGTGTGGGACAAAAGTCTCCTTTAGCAAATAAAACTTCGTTGTCAATGCAGGAAATTATAAAACATCCTTTAATTTCCCTTAAACCAGGATACCAGATGTATGATACCATTATGGATTCACTTAAGGAATATGGAAATCCTGACGTCTTTTTTTACTCAGGTAATTCTTCAGCTGGAAAACAAATATTAGTAGAAGGGTTTGGGGTAGGATTTTGTTCTAGTATCACAATTAAAAATGATCCATATTTCACATTCGACAAATTAAAAGCTATCCCTTTATCTGACACTGATTTAGGGCTAAACTATGGCTATTTAATATTAAAAGATGAACATTTCTCAAATATCTCAAAAGAGTTTATAAAAATTGTTAAATCATATATTACGTAAATTAACTAACGGAAACTATTTTCAATAAAATCATTGATTTAGTTTTTATTAAGTCAATAAAGAAATTACCCTTTACATCAATATTGAATATTTACTAATAAATTTGATTCAGAATTTGTAACCTCATGAATAGGTCTCCAATCAGATAATTAAATAATTACTCTCTAGTAAAAAAGTGCCTGAAACTTATTCCCAAATAGAACGGAACAAGGTTCAGTCACTTTTTAATGTGCACATCCTAAGAAAAAATTATGTCATTTCATTTTATAGACTCGTAAATAATTCTATAGCCATTGTGCTGAACAGAACAATCTACTTTCAATGTACTTTAACATCAGATTATTCACATAAAAACACTTACTTTTATTCTTCCATTCTTCATTTCCCCTCTGCCCATGATTCTGCGCGTGGGTCGGCACCACCGATTAGCTTGCTAGTTTCTGGATCTTTTATAATGGCAACAACCGCACCCATATCGATAGCAAAATGACCGTTTTCATCAACAATATACCTCAATTTTTCCATTGCTTCCGCATGCTCATCATACAATGATTCTTCTAACTTAATAGTCCCTGGATGGTAGTCATGTGGGGAAAATGAATCTGGAAAATTCATCGATCCAAAACGGGGTGCTTCAATCGCTTCTTGAATATCCATGCCAAAAACAACATGATTTAAAAAGACTTGAACCATTGCTTGGGATTGCATATCGCCACCAGGGGTTGTAATCGTCATATAAAATTCATCATCTTTTTTAATCATCATTGGATTAGGTGTAATTCTCGGCCGTTTACCGGGCTCTAAGGCATTGACGTTCCCTTCATCTAGTCTAAATTGGGTCATACGGGTGCCCAATGTTAATCCTGTTCCAGGTACCATGGGTGATTCGGGAAAATCACTAACTGTTAAAGATATTGAATT
>DKGO01000076.1 GCA_002453315.1 Caryophanales bacterium UBA6768
TTATAAATGTATAAGTATGATGATTTACCATTAACCATTGTTTCAGTATGATACCAATTATTGTAGTAGTAATAAGTAATGACATCATTTTAAATATATCATTTACTTTTATTGTAAACTTGATTGCTTTGTATAGTGTGATTAAATGCAAGCATGTAATTAAAATTACACTTAAACAAATGGCAATGGCTACTCCCATCATGGCAAAGTGCTCATTTGAAGCTAATATAAATAAAATGATAAATTTAACTATTGAACCAATTAAACTATTCCACATTGCCTGTTTAGCTAAATCCAATCCGAATAGGGCTGCTTGTAATGGTGATTGAATGTACAAAAATAGGAAAAAAGGTGCCATTAAAATGATAAACTTACTTGCATTACTTGACTGATACATATATGTTAAAATAGGAATAGAAAATAAACTTAAAATAACTGTTGCTAACGCTCCAGAAGCAAAGGAAATTCGAATCGCTTGCCGAATTCGATCGTGGATTGATTTTAGTTGATGGTGTGCTGCAAATTCTGCGATGGAGGGTACGAGTGCAATATATAAAGAATTAGTAATAAAGGTCGGTAAAAATAGTAATGGCATGGCATATCCAGTTAGAATCCCATATTGTTTTGTTGCTACAACGGTTGCTACACCAGCAATAGCTAAACTTTGAGAAACCACAATTGGTTCTAAAAAACTTGATATGGAGCTAATGAGTTTACTCCCTGTTTGGGGCAAGGCAATAGAGAAAAGCGATATACTTGTTTGATAACTATTTTTCAAAGAGTTTAAAACTTTACCGAATTTTAGCCCAAATATTTGCTGTTTAATATAAAATAAGAGTACTAATAATGAGGCAAATTCTCCTAGTAAAATACTAATCATAGCTCCGGCAGCGGCAACTTTTATCCCATATGGTAATAACCATTTAACAAGTACATAAACAGCTCCAATTCTAATAATTTGTTCAATCACAATTGCGATACTTTGCGGCTTCATATTTTGCATTCCTTGGAAATAGCCTTTAATGACTGATACGATAACGATTACGGGAATAATTGGTGTGATAGCTAATAATGGATATAGAGATCTTTCATCAGTTAGGAAGTGTTTAGCTACATTTGGAGCAATAATAAACATACATAATGTAAAAAAAAGACTTGTACATGTTATAATGATGAATGAAATTGACATGATTTGTTTAATTTTATTCGAGTCATTCATCGCATTTGCTTCGGCTACACGTTTAGAAATTGCAATGGGGAGCCCAATTTGTGCTAATGTAATCATTAAAAACAGGGTAGGTACAGCCATCATATAAAGGCCAACACCTTCTTCACCAATTAATCTAGCAACAACAATTCGATTAATAAAGCCTAAAAATCGAGTGATCATGCCAGCGGTTATTAACATTAAAGTTCCACGAATAAATGTTTGTTTTATCAACTTAAAAATCGCCGCCTATCATATCACTTTGTATCATATATATGCTTGATAAATTTTCACATGACAAGCTATATTTAAAAACTGTTGCAGGTTATTGTTTAGTCATAAAAATGGATGAAGGTGGCGAAATTATGGAATTTACAAAAAAGGTGAATGATTGGAAAGATTCAATTACATTTGTATTACATAGTAAGCAGTCGGAGTTTTATCAATTGGGATACAAACATGTAACGAAGGATGAAATATGGCATTGTTTATATGATAAGATTTGGAAAGGTAACGTTGACAAAAGGTTACATGAAATTGTTCAAGATATTCTTCATTTAAAAGCAAGTACCTACATGACTTATGTAACAATTAGTTCAATGCAATCCAACGAAAATGATCTACACGCATCAATTAAGGAAATTATGGATACACCAAAAGAAACTGAATGATTGAAATTTATTTAAGAAGTGAGGAATTTTTGTATGAAAAGAAGAGGTAAAATCATTACATTCTTATTAATCGTTGCGTTTTTTGCTGGTTTAATAAGTACTACAGTGGCACCGATAGCAAATAAAATCAACCTTGGATTGGATTTACAAGGTGGCTTTGAAATTTTATATGAAGTTGAGCCAATTGATAAATCACAAGAAGTTAATCGGACATTACTTGAAGCAACGGTTCAGCGTTTGAATGATCGAGTAAATAAATTGGGAATAAGTGAAACGGTTATTGATATTGAAGGGGAAGATAGAATTCGTGTTCAATTGGCTGGTGTCGAGGATCAAGCCGAGGCGAGAGAAATACTTTCCACTTCGGCACGTTTATCATTTCGTGATGTTTTTGATAAAGAACATTTAGATGGAACAGATGTGAAGGAAGGTAGTGCTAAACAAGACTTTCATCCAGATACAAATCAGCCAATTGTTACATTACAATTGAAAAGTGCCAATAAGTTTGGTGATGTAACAACAGAAATATTAAATATGAAACCTAATAATCTACTCGTTATCTGGATGGATTTTGAAGAAGGTGATTCCTTTGAGGAAGAAGTAGGGAAAGAAGATCCGAAATTCATTTCAAGTGCATCAGTAAGAAATCCCATATATAGTTCTAATGTGATGATTGAAGGGAATTTTAGCGTTGAGGAAGCAAAACGTTTGGCAGATATTATTAATGCAGGATCCTTACCTGTACATATGACTGAACTATATTCCACATCTGTTGGCGCCCAATTTGGTGAAAAAGCATTAAATCAAACAGTTTTTGCAGGTATTATTGGCATTATTATTATCTTCATTTTTATGGCGCTCGTTTATCGATTCCCAGGAATTATTGCCGGAATTAATATTGCTATTTATGTTTACATTATATTATTAGTTTTTCAACTTATGAACGGTGTGTTAACGTTGCCGGGAATCGCTGCCTTAATTCTTGGTGTCGGTATGGCAGTTGATGCAAATGTATTAACATTTGAAAGAATAAAAGAGGAGTTACGTACTGGTAAATCAGTCGTTGCCTCGTTTAAATCGGGAGGAAAAAACTCTCTTGTAACGATTTTGGATGCGAATATTACAACGCTGCTCGCAGCAACTGTATTATTTATCTTCGGTACAAGCTCTGTTAAAGGGTTTGCAACGATGTTAATCGTCAGTATTTTAGTTAGTTTCTTAACGGCTGTTTATGGTACTCGTTTACTTCTTGGATTATGGGTAAACAGTGGATTTTTGAAAACAAAAAAATCTTGGTTTGGTGTGAAACAGTCGCAAATTCAAGATATTTCTGCGAAAAAAGAAGTTGAAGCGACGATATTTAATAAAACTGTTGATATTGTTAAACATCGTAAAAAGATTTTTATAACAACAATTGCCGTCGTCATTATTGGGGGATTATCAATTGGTATTTTTAAATTAAATCCGGGAATTGATTTTACGAGCGGATCTAGGGTAGAAGTACTTTCTGATGATCCACTGACAACAGAAATTGTTGAAAAAGATTTACAAGAATTAGGATTAGACTCAAAATCTATTGTATTATCGGGTGAAAATAATGAAATAGCTGTGATGCGGTATGATGTTGTTTTATCTGACAGTGATATCGATGCCGTCAAAACATATTTTATGGATAAATATGGGAATGAACCTAATATAAGTATTGTGTCATCAATAGTAGGTGAGGAATTAGTAAAAAATGCAATTCTAGCATTAGCGATTGCATCCATCGGGATGGTACTTTATGTTACATTTCGCTTTGAGTTATTTTTTGCTCTAACTGCCATTATTGCATTATTACATGATGTTTTCTTTATGTTAGTGATTTTCAGTATTACGAGAATAGAGTTTGATGTAACAATCATCGCCGCTATTTTAACGATAATTGGTTATTCGATTAACAATACTATCGTTGTATTTGATCGAATTCGGGAAAATATTCGGGCGAGAAACCGACTAGTTAAATCACTGAAAGAATTAGCAAAAATTATAAATGATAGCTTAATTCAAACATTTATGAGAAGCATTAATACGTCTACTACGACGTTAATAGCTGTGTTAGCATTTTTGATTTTGGGTGCTCAATCAATATTTGGATTTGCTATTGCCCTAGTTGTTGGGCTTATTGCTGGTACCTATTCATCGCTATTTCTAGCTTCACAGTTGTGGCTCGTATGGCGTGGCAGTAAGTTAAAAACTAAACCATTAGATTTTCGTAAAAAGAAACGGGTGGAGGGACCACAAGTATAATCACTTTAGGTTAGGGAGTTGGGGACTTTGAAAGGTCAAACATATGTTATTCTATTGATTTTATTTATCATTTTAATTTCTGTTTTTGCTGTATTTAATATTACGGATGTTGAAGTTAATTATTTATTTTGGAAGGGATCATCACCATTAATTTTTGTTATCTTATTTTCTGTTTTATTAGGTGGGGTATTAACGATGATTGTCGGAAGTAAAAATTACTTTACATTAAAAAAAGAAAACAAAAAAATGCGACATCGTTTGGAACAATTAGAAGTCTCTCAACCCCATGATCATGATGATAGTGATGTTTTACTTAAAAATGATAATGATTAATTTTAATTAAACGATATTCAATATCACAAGTCATGTTTTTAAGTAGAATTTTAATTTTATTTTGGCTCTGTTAAATCTAGTTGTTGTTAAATAGTACCTTCTTTACGTGGGCTTGGCTTCAGCTAACTTGGTAAATTAGTTCACTTTACCAAGTGGATCTTCAGCTCAAGCTTTTCCAAAGGAAATCTCGTACTTTTTATCAATAATATTCATTTTTAACAATAATCTTTAACAGTGCTTTTATTTTAAAAGTCAGGAGTGACCTAATGCTTAAAAGCAAGGCAAAATGGCAAATGATTGCTGAACAAACAGATGACCAATACAATAAAAAATCTGTTATTGAACGCTTACTTAATCAACGGGGTTATGTCAATAAAACAGATCAACAGCGTTTTTTATCACCGAAATTAGAAGATATTCAAAAACCCGAAATGATAGAGCAGATGAATATGGCTGCAGATAGAATTCATCAAGCTATTAACCATAATGAACAAATTTTTGTTTATGGTGATTATGATGCTGATGGAATCACCTCTACAGTATTACTAATGAAAACGTTATATCAATTAGGAGCCAACTGTCATTATTATATTCCCCACCGATTAAATGATGGTTATGGATTGAATGAAAAAGCAATCAAGCAAATTTATGATGAAGGCACTTCCCTAATTATCACTGTTGATAATGGAATTGCATCGGTTTCGGAGGCAGACTATATAAGGCAGTTGGGGATGGATTTAATTATTACGGATCACCATGCCATACCTAATATACTTCCTAGGGCACATGCAATCATACATCCACAATATTCACCAGATGATTATTTTAAACAATTTGCTGGTGTAGGGGTAGCATTTCAATTAGCGACTAAACTATTAGGGAAAAAACCAATTGAATTATTAGATTTAGTGGCAATTGGAACAATTGCAGATTTAGTGTCATTACGGGAAGATAATCGGATTCTAGTTTATTACGGCTTGAAACAATTAAACCAAACTACTCATCTCGGGTTACAACAGCTCATTGAAAGTTGTCAATTTGAAGGTGAAATTACCGAAGAACATGTCGGATTTATGATTGCCCCAAGATTAAATGCTGTTGGAAGATTAACAAATGCTAGTTTAGCAGTCGAATTATTGTTAACTGAAAACAAAAACCGGGCACTAGAAATTGTTGAGGAAATATCGTCTTTAAATAGTGAACGTCAAAAAATTGTTCGTGAAGTCGTTCAAGAGACAAAACAGCAATTAGCCAATAAACCAATTGAAGGTGTCATTATGCTGTACAGTCCCAATTGGCATGAAGGCGTTTTAGGCATTGTAGCCTCTAAAATTGTTCAACAGTATGATCGGCCTGTTTTTATTTTCAATTATAATGAACAATTAAATGAATTAAAAGGCTCTGCTAGAAGTATTCCCGCCTTTAATTTATTTGAGCATTGTACTTCTATAAAACATTTATTCAAAAAATTTGGTGGGCATGCCCAAGCGGCTGGCATGACAATTTCAATGGACAATTTTACGATCATTAAAGAAAAATTAAATAATATTGTCAGTAAACAATTAAACGAGGACGATTTGCGTCAAGAAATCATTATTCATGAATCGCTATCTATTAATCAAATGACAGAATCGTTAATAAAAGATTTAAATACATTTGCACCTTTTGGTATGGACAATGAAAAGCCAATGTTTTTATTAGAAGAAATTCCGAGTCAAATCCGACAAATTGGTCAACAAAAAAATCATTTAAAACTGTTTTTTCAAAACGGTCAACATAAGGTAAATGGTATTGGTTTCCAAAAAGGAGATTTGTATCATTTATTTGCAAATAATAGTACGATATCTATTGTAGGTTTTTTACAAATGAATGAATGGAATGGAACAAGGACAGTGCAAATGATGATTGAAGATATAGCCGTCAATGAACGACAGATCTTCGATTATCGTGGAAAATTACATGGTATTCCTTTTGAGTCATATGATCAGCATTATCAACATCATACGTTGGTCGGTGATTACCCTCATGGTGATATAAATATCCGAAATGTTAAAACAATTTCTTATGAGGATGATGTAACCGAACTTAAAAAAACGGACATCCTTTATATATGTTCTTTACCTAAAAAACTAGATGATTTAAAAGAAATTATTACAAAAACAAATCCGATAGCTATTTATGTAGGATATCGTAATCATCATCAAACTTATTTAACTCAGTTTCCGAAAAGGGAAGATTTCAAATGGTTATATCGCCATTTGCTATCTGTTGAAAATGAAGAAGTTAAATCTGTTATTTCCCATGTTATTAATAGTGTGGGGTGGGAGAAAGATAATGTTATTTTCATGATGGGTGTTTTTTTTGATTTGAATTTTTTCTATTTAGAAAATCGTAAATTAAGGATTAATAACAATGCCGAAAAGAAAGATTTAATGATGTCATCGACCTATCAAGAAAGATTACAACAAATTGAAGTCGAGAAGGTTTTATATTATTCTACATATGAAGCACTATGTCAATGGCTAACCCAGTGGATGGATATTACACAAGTGAAAAGAGAGGTAAATTATACATGAAATATAAAGAGCATATTGCCCTTGTTGAAAATTGGCCTATAGATGGGGTCCAATTTAAAGATATAACCCCACTAATGGCAAATGGCAAAGTATTTAAAGCAGCTGTTAATGAAATGGTTGATTTTGCTAAAGATAAAGAAGTAGACATAATTGTTGGTCCCGAGGCACGTGGTTTTATTATAGGCTGTCCTATGGCATATGAAATGGGGATAGGCTTTATCCCTGTTAGAAAGAAGGGAAAGCTCCCACGCGCGGTGGATGAAATCAATTACGGCCTCGAGTATGGAGAAAATATTTTAACAATTCATCGGGATGCTATTCAGTCAGGGCAACGTGTTTTAATAACAGACGATTTATTGGCAACAGGTGGAACGATTGAAGCAACAATTAAATTAGTTGAAAAGCAAGGTGGAATTGTCGTTGGCTGTACTTTTTTAATTGAATTAGCTTATTTACAAGGTATTAAAAAATTGGATAACTATGATGTGTTTTCGTTAATGTCTTATAAATAATCCATGTTGAAATAATGATAGCAACATTGAATGTCAGATGTGAATAAAGGTGATTGTGTGGCAAAAAGAAAAAATGTAACTATAGACGAAATAATGGAAAAAGTTCAGAAGTATTTATCCCAGGAAGATACTGAATTTGTTAAGCGTGCGTATAATTATGCAAAAAAAGC
>DKGO01000168.1 GCA_002453315.1 Caryophanales bacterium UBA6768
GGAAAAAAGCGTTCTGATCAGAAAAATTGGTCAAAAAACCCATTACAGGCAGTTGAGGAAGTGTTACTGGAGCTTGTACCAATCGACGAAGAAAAGAAAATTGAAGCCAGTGTTTGGTGGATTTTTGCCCTCCGTTCCCTAACGAGTGATGTATTAAAAGAGAAGAAAGACGAAATGACTAATGGTACATATGATTTAGCAAATTCAATGATTAAGATATTAAATCTAAAAGGTATATTATCAGATTCAGTTAATACAGATTTAGAAAGCAGTCGGTTATCTGCATTAATTGAAGGGCTGTCATTCCATGCTTTGATAAGACCTGATATTTATACCCCTGAAAAGGTGAAGGAAGTAATCAATTATCATTTAAAAACACTCTGTAATAAATAAACAATACTCGGAAGTAGATAATTCATTCTCATTAGATTATCTACTTCCACCCTTATGGATATTAATATCGATTTCCTAAAATTGAAAACCTTATTGAAAAGATATTGAAAAACACATAAAAATATTCGGTATCCTAATTAGAAAAACCAGAGTATTTGTTGAGTTTTATACTAAAATGGCAAATGTGTATTATGAAAAGTATTGGTGGTGGATTTAGCAAAAGATTATTTTAACTAACAAATGTTTATTTTGGTGTTACAAACGTTTCCCCAACTTCACAACTGTCTCCGCATGGTATGCCTTTTCCGACATGGGCTCGTTGGGTATTCATATTATACTTCTTTGATAATTTCAATTCCTGACTTAAATTCAATCGTTAATTGTCTTTCATGGATCGTTATTTTCTCAATCAACCTTCTAACCAACACATCATCATACGTTTCAAGTTGCTGCGGTTGCTCTTTTAAAAACTTTGCCATTTCTTCAACCCGCTGCCTAAGTCCTTCCCTGGCTGCATTTTTCATCATAACTTCCTGCTTCAGTTCCCGCAATCGGTATATTTCTTCCGCTACATCATCGTAATCTTCTTTTGAATTTGCGAGTCTAAGCAGTTCCATTTGTAGTTCTTCTAGCTTTTCGTCAATATCAATTGTTGGTTTATCCGCATTTTCATGCAAAACTGTTTCAATATTTTCTATTAATAATTTCAAGTAATTATCTTTGTTGCCCAAGACTTCATTAATGGCTTGTACTATGGATTGGTGTAGTTCATCTTCTCTGATTGTTTCTGCATTGCAAAGATGTGTTTTTCTTTCTAGTCGACTGACGCAACGCCATACAATGGACCTGTACCCTCGGTTATTCCAGTGAACCCTTCGAAAAACATCTTCACATTCTTTACAAAATACAATACTCGACAATGCATACTTGCTACTATACACACGTTTCTTTCCTGTTTTTCCATTTCGTATATTTGCCCTTCGCATCATTTCTTCTTGAACTTGTAGATAAATCTCCCTTGGAATGATGGCTTCATGATTATTTTCTACATAGTATTGTGGAACGTGACCATTGTTGACAACTCGTTTCTTCGTTAAAAAATCTACGGTATATGTTTTTTGAAGTAATGCGTCCCCAATATATTTTTCATTTTGCAATATCTTTTTAATCGACTCTGGCCGCCACTTTGTTCGTTTAGCTGCGGTTAATATCTCATCAGCTTCAAGGCCACGTGCAATTTGAACCAAACTGGATCCCTCTAAATATTCTCGGTAAATCCTTTTAACAATTTTCGCTTGTTCTGGATTAATTACTAGTTTATTGTTTTCATCTTTTGTATAGCCTAGAAAACGATTATGGTTTACCTGCACTTCACCTTGCTGGTATCGGTATTGAATGCCAAGTTTTACGTTTTGACTAAGTGACTGACTTTCTTGTTGTGCAAGAGAAGCCATGATGGTGAGCATTATTTCGCCTTTGGCATCCATTGTGTTGATGTTTTCCTTTTCAAAAAAGACAGGTATTTCTTTATCTTTCAATTGCCTGATGTATTTTAAACAGTCCAGCGTGTTTCTCGCAAATCGACTGATGGATTTTGTAATAATCATGTCGATTTTTCCATTCATGCTATCTTCAATCATTTTATTAAACTGCTCACGCTTTTTTGTGTTTGTTCCAGATATGCCATCGTCTGCATAGATTCCTGCAAGTTCCCATTCAGGATTGTTCTGAATATAGGTAGTGTAGTGTTCCACTTGAACTTCATAACTAGTTGCTTGTTCTTCGCTATCTGTTGATACACGACAATAAGCTGCCACTTTTAATTTTTTCTTATCCTCTGCATCAACATTTCTCGTTCTTCTCCTAGCTGGGATAACTGTTACGCTTCTTGCTAAAGCCATTTTAAGTCACCTCTTCTTTAATTAAGCTGTATACATATTCTGCTTGTTTAATTGGATTGTCGTATTTGTCTTCCACTTCTCCGATCGTAAATTCAAAACATGGTGTAAATGACTCTTCCTCTTTCGTTCTATTTAATCGTCCTAGTTTTTTCGCTCGTTTAAATCTTTCGTTTTTTAATTGTTCAAATTGTTCTTTTGAAATTAATCTCGGAAACAATTCATTTCCTAGATACCTTTCATCTGTTAATATTCTAGTAATTCCGCCATGTGACCGATTAATACCAGATTCCCTTGCTGCATTAGCTAAAGATTGGCCCGATAAGTATGATGCGATTAAAAGCTTTAATTGCTCAGCTTCTTTGGCATGAACTTCAATTTTTCCGTTTACTATTGCATATCCAAAAGGTGTATGTGCCATTAGCGATCAATCCTTTCTCTAAGTGTAATGCCACAATTCAAATGAAATCCTATCTCATTTGGTGAATATACGATTATCTTTTTTACAATGTCTTGAAAAGATTCTTCATCAAATGCATCTATAAATATTCCTTGTTTAAAGTATTTAATGAGCCGATTTACTTCACTTAGCTGATTTGAACTGTCATTGATTAAATACAGTAACTGCTCTCTTTCTTCTTTTAGCTTCATATTCTTTTGGGACAATTCAATTTTCTGTTGATTGAAAATAGCAGGTTCTAAAAAACCTTTTGTCATTAATTGAATTAATGTATTCAGTTCATCTTTTGTAACTTCGAGTTGTGCTTCTATTTCAGAAATCATTTGATAGTTTTCATCTTGATTTGACGTTTCTAGTTGTTTAGATAGTGGTATTAATACATAACTATAGCCAAACTTTAATTTGTTCATCATTGTAATAAAAGCTTGATGAATACGTTCTTCCCTTATAAATAGCATCGAACACTCATCTTTGTTTTTTATATGTGTAGAACAGCACCAGGCAATATATTTACTATGCGTGGAAGTGTGTATTCTTCTTTTAAATGTATCTCCACATTCCATGCAATCAATCTTCCCTGAAAAAGGATAGCGGTTTAAATATTTTCTACTGCCAGCAGCGACATTCTTTTGGCTTGCTTGATATTCTAACATTCGATTAGCTGCTTCAAAATCAGCATGCGTAATAATCGCCTCATGATGATTTTCAATTAGGTATTGATCAAGTTCACCTTGATTAACCTTTCGATTAAAATGCTCATCGGTAAAAGTTTTTTGAAGCAGCACATCTCCCGTGTATTTTTCGTTCTTAACAATTCCACGTATCGTAGACCCTGTCCAATTGCCGTTTCGCTTTGTTGGAATTCCTTCTTCATTTAACTGCATGGCAATTCGTTCTGTTCCCATTCCTTTAAGCACACTATTAAATATCCGCTTGACTACTGGTGCTTGTTCTTCATTCACAACCACCATTTCATCGATATAATCGTAACCGTATGGCGGATATGACAATTTGTAAGTCCCACGTTTGAATCGTTGTCTAATCGACCATTTACTGTTTTCAGAAAGTGACAATGATTCATTTTCTGCAAGGCTACTTAAGATTGAAAGCATGAGTTCACTTTCCATAGAATTTGTATTGATGTTTTCTTTTTCAAAATAAATGTGCACACCTAAGTCCATCAATTTTCTAACAAGTTCCAGGCAGTCAATCGTGTTTCTCGCAAATCGACTAATAGATTTTGTTAAAATGAAGTCAATCTTTCCTTTTTCACAATCAGATATTAAGCGAAGCAATTCTGGCCGTCTATCCTTTTTCGTTCCTGTAATACCCTCATCACTATAAATATCAACTAGCTGCCATTCATCATTATTTTCAATTAAAGTTTTGTAGTGTCGTCTTTGCGCTTCTAAACTAATCAATTGATCCTCATTTGATGTTGATACACGTATATAGGCAGCAACCTTTTGTTTCGGTTTTACTGCTGAAGATGTTGTCACATCAAGTGTTGTTATCTTCCTCATCCACTCAACCTCCTTTCTTGTACGTGGTATATTAGCGTTATAACGCTGTTATATCAAGGGTTATCGCACATTAACGGACCTAATAAAGGATTGTATTTTTGACGATTTAATTTGCTTATTTGATTGAATTCTTCCTGTGAAATGAGTTCTTTTTCAAGTAATTTTATGAGTGTTTTTTCAGCAAGATGAAAATTAAGTTCATTTTGAAGTTGTTCATCCGTTATTTTTAGTGGCTCATTTGAAAGCGTTTGATTACTGGATGTAAGTTGTTTTAATCGCATATGGTTTTCCTCCTAGATAGTCTTCTACCTATATGCGAAAAATAGGGGGGATTCGAACCCTCTTAAGTTCTGAAAGATAATTCGTTGCATATATAAGTATATGCTTATATAATCATTTAAAAGATAGGAGGGCTCCATGTGTTAAATATAAATATCGAAATGGATATGGCTTCCGATATTTTTAAATTATTAGGTCACGAAACACGGCTAACAATGTTAAAAATATTAGACGACCATGATTGTTGTGTTTGTGAATTTGTTGAAATATTTCAAGCGACCCAACCATCAATTAGTCAACATATTCGTAAGCTAAAAGATAGTGGATTAATTAAGGAAGAAAGAAGAGGTCAGTGGATATTCTATTCCTTAAACAAAGAATATGAACACTATGATTTTCTTATCAAATTGTTAAATTTATTACCATGTCAAAATGAAAAATTAAAGAAATTAGAACTTAATGGAACACGAATTCAGTGCAATTGATTGGAGGAATTAATTTTGTCATCATCAATTATACTTGCATCACTCATTTTTCTCCTAACACTCATTTTAGTCATTTGGCAGCCAAAAGGCTTGTCAATTGGTTGGTCTGCATGTGGTGGAGCACTTATTGCCTTGATCATAGGAGTCGTGGATTTTAGTGATGTAATTGAGGTAACTAGTATTGTATGGAACGCTACTTTAGCATTTGTTGCTATCATTTTAATCTCGCTTATTTTAGATGAGATTGGCTTATTTGAATGGGCAGCATTACATATGGCACGCATAGCTAAAGGTAGTGGTATAAAAATGTTTATTTATGTCAGTATTTTAGGAGCAATTGTTGCAGCACTTTTTGCAAATGATGGAGCTGCATTAATCCTTACCCCGATAGTCCTTGCTATGGTACGTAACTTGAACTTTAAAGAAAAAATGATTTTTCCATTTATTATAGCAAGTGGGTTTATAGCAGATACGACATCACTTCCATTTGTTGTAAGTAACTTAGTTAATATCGTATCAGCAGATTTTTTCAATATCGGTTTCATTGAATATGCTTCTAAAATGATCATACCTAATATCTTTTCATTAACTGCAACAATTTTTGTATTGTTAATTTATTTCAGAAAGAGTATTCCGAAGACCTACGATGTTTCCGACTTGAAAAAGCCACATGAAGCGATTCAGGATATGAAATTATTCCGTCTGTCTTGGTATGTGTTAGCAATATTATTGGTTGGATATTTTACAAGTGAATTCATTCAACTCCCTGTTTCGATTGTCGCTGGAATTGTTGCCATTTTATTTTTATTCATTGCTAGAAACAGTAGTGCTGTTAATACGAAATCAGTTATAGTTGGTGCACCATGGGCGATTGTTTTTTTCTCCATCGGTATGTATGTCGTTGTATTTGGTTTAAGGAATGCCGGTCTTACAGATGTATTAGCACGAATTATTGAAACAAGTGCCGAACAAGGTTTATTCGTAGCTACGATTTCAATGGGATTTATTGCTGCAATTCTTTCATCTATTATGAATAATATGCCTACTGTCATGATAGATGCAATTGCTATTGCAGAGACAGACACAACTGGTGTAATTCGTGAAGCACTTATTTATGCAAATGTTATTGGTTCAGATTTAGGCCCTAAGATTACACCTATCGGTTCACTCGCAACATTACTATGGCTTCATGTATTGTCTCAAAAAGGAATAAAAATTTCATGGGGCACTTATTTTAAAACAGGAATTATTTTAACGTTACCTATATTATTTATTACATTGTTAGGACTCTATATCACATTAATTTTATAATAGGAGATGAAGGTTATGTCGAAAAAAATTATTTACTTTTTATGTACGGGGAATTCTTGTAGAAGTCAAATGGCTGAAGGATGGGCAAAAGAAATTCTTGGGGAAGAGTGGGAAGTCCATAGTGCTGGGATTGAAGCACACGGGGTAAATCCCAATGCTATTAAGGCAATGAATGAAGTAGGGATTGACATATCTAATCAAACATCAGATATCATTGACTTAGACATATTAAATCAAGCAACATTGGCGGTCACACTTTGTGGAGATGCTGCTGATAAATGCCCTGTCACTCCCCCACATGTACGAAGAGAACACTGGGGTTTCGATGATCCAGCTGGAAAAGAGTGGTCAGAGTTCCAACGAGTACGTGATGAAATTGGCGAGCGAATAAAGATTTTTGCCGACACAAAAAACTTATTTTCATAATATACTTATTAAATAGTCGAGGAGTGTTTGTATCCCTCGACTATTTACACCTATTCATACTTCACAAACGCATCTTTAAATCCTGCCTTCTTTGCCTTTGCCAACTGTTTATCAGCATTCCTTTTAACACTATACGCACCAATCTGAACCCGATATAATTTCTTACCATCAGTTGATGGATTAGACGTTGAGGTACCTTTCGCTAATTCTTTCTTCACATCAGCTCTAAAGGTATCCATTGACTTACCCTGCTTTGAAAACCAATGACGTGGGTCACCATGATTACTAGCAATTTTTATCTGGTACCCTTCATAATGGCCGATGATGTTTTTCTCCGTCAGTTTGTATTGACTACAAAGATAAGCAGCAAGTTCAACCGCTTCTTTATAAACTTTATTAAAGTAAGTTTTATCCGTTAAATTATCCTCGCAGATTTCAAAACCAATATGTGTATTGTTCGCATCACCACCTGCATGCCATCCACGATGATTCCAAGGTAATGTTTGGTATGTTGCAATCGACCCATCTTTTAACTTTCCGATAAAAGCATGAACACACACTTGTCTGCCATCTGGACGTGGCTGGTTCCAGTGATTGTTGTATTGATTCTTTCCTAACAATCCATCGTCTGGGCCAACGTAACGCTTTAAATTCGGATTGTTTGCCCCTGTGCTATGAACCATAATTCCTTTTGGTGTGATTTTCCTTCCAGCTTTGTAACATTCATTCTTCGTTAAATATAACTTTTTTAAATTCATGATTCATTTCCTCCTTTATTGTGTAACTGAGCAAGTGCATTTTTCAACTTCTCAGGTATTGGTAAACCCAAGCGTGAAGCATTTTCTAGCATGGAAATCCCTTCATTCGAGCAATAAAAAAAGATGACTGCTGTTCTAAGAACGCTGCCATCCCCTATTAAATGTGTGTCAATCATATGCCCGACACCTACCAGTATAAAAATTAATACCTTCTTAAATATCCCTCGGTAACCAATCTCACTAGACAGTTCCTTATCAACAATTGCACACATAATTCCAGTGATATAATCAGCAACAACCAATATGATCAAGGCATACAAAAAGCCATCTAGCCCTCCTAAAAACCAACCAATAAATCCACCTAGTGCTGTAACGATGATTTGTATCCAGTTCCATATATCCTTCATAGAATATTTCCCCCTTCAGTTTTAAAACATCTATATAAAAAGGGTGTCCACATTTTGTAGACACCCTTGAATTATTCATATTTGTATGGGTAATGCTTCCCACACTCGCATATCTTCCTGCCCTAATGACCAAATGGCAATGCCTCGTAATTTCCACCTGTAAGCTGCCTCATTTGCCCAATAAACCAAGCTATCAACATCTTGATAATAAAGAATTGAAAAACCATCCGCATCTCCTAAAAATAAACGTGATATCCAAAGGTTAATGTCCTTTGGTTTTATTTTGACGGTATAATCATTTCCCGCAATTAGTGGTAATTCTTGTGAGTGAAAGAAATCATAATCCATTGATATATCATCATTTCTTGTGCTTATCTCTTCCACATCATTATTTACTTTAAAGACTTGGAACTCATTATCCCAAGTAACACCTGTTCTTGGTATTCTTCCAAATTCTACTGTGTTTCCATTTGGAAAAGTTATATCTACACTTTCATATGGTTCGTATGTCCATGCATCTCCTAAACGAAGTAAGTCAGATATCATGCGGTTATCTGAACGAATTCCTGCAGAGCCTCCACTGAAATCATTTATATCCACTTTAAATCTGAATGTGTTTGCTGCCCCGGAATACACCCTGACAGAATTATTACGAATTCGCATTTCAATCGTGTACAGATTAGGAGCAGTTCGTAAATTAGCGTTTGATGTTCGTTCAATTTGAACATTATAACTACCCAGTAATGAATTACTTTTATACAACTCTAGACGTTGAGAAGTATAATTTAAACAGCAAAACAAATCTCCACAAAAAACTCCTGCTCTCCCACTTCCGTTTTGTGGGAATCCAATTCTTGCTCTAATGTGTATATCTTTAAAATCTGAATATCTCCATGTCAATTCACCTTTTCCATCAAGCTGTGCATAAGGACGTGGATTGTTAAAATCATCTTTTTTCCATACTTCCCATTCACCGCTTAGGGTTGTCCAATAATTGCTAGGCAGCGGATTTTCATCCCTGAAATCTTCGTACCAAATGAGGGCTGAGTCTGGCTTTCTTCTCAACACTTCAGTCGTTAATTTAAATGCCTGATCGGGTTCCACCAGTTGACCATTTACCCCTTTAAATTTCCTCGGAGCAAGTAAGAATTCCGCTTCCCCTGCACTGGATGATTGCCTGAAGTCTGAGCAGACTCTAAAACCATAAAACTGAACACCAGGAATTCCTGCTTTAACTTTAATCGTATGTGTACCTACTGATAAGGATACATTCTTCTTTAACGTTAACCAACAAGTCGTTCTCCAATAAGGCCACCATAGCCTACTCTCTTTAATAGTTGTTTCATCATTATCAATTGAAATTTTAATTGTATTTTTATCCCAAAAGGGAAAACCAATTCTCACTGCAATGTCATAAGTTCCACTAGATTGCAAAGTGAAATTATAGGTCGTTTCACCGTTCTCTCCAAGAGTAACCATCTGAGAGGAATCAGATACAATTCCCGCATGACTATCATAATTACTCCCTAGACGTTCAATAAATATATTTCCGAACTCTGTCTTTTGTTGTTTACTATATGCTGTTAAAAAACTTCTTCTGTTATAATCTTCTGCAATTAATGGATTGGTTCGTGCAATCGCATCTGGACCTTCCATATAATCATAAACATGCGGCAGTGCCCATGGGGTTTTATCGTAATCATCCCAATAAGCAATGATAGGAATCATCGGTTGCGGTGGTGCATCATTAGTAAAATTATAACCACCTGTCATCCAAAGCTGTGCTGCATAATACGTATTAGATGTACCACGATAAACCCTATTTAAATTTTGTGGAGTATCATCAATTCGCCAGTTCCAACCGTAACCTGGAAGACCTAAGAATATCTTCTTTGGAGACATGACGCTTGTTGCATAATTATAAATACCTTCCAACCAATCTCGAGGAGAAACGGGCCCTGGAGCGGAGCCTGCCCAAGCCATCCCATAACTCATAATCGCAGCCGTATCACAATAAGGATCTAAGTCTTCATAAACACACCAGTTTTCTCCACCCACCGAACCTTGAATCCCTGTCATTCCAGGTAAGCAGATATTGACTAGTTTTGATGAGTCATGTTGTTTGACAGTTTGATAGATATCTTTAAACAGGAGGTTCGCAGCATCTTTATTTTCATAACCACCACCACGTTCCAAATCAATATCAACACCATCACACCATGGATACTTATTCATGATTCGAACGATTTCAGATAAAAACTTATCCTTTGCACCATTTGTGTTATTTCTGATTGCTGTAAATATAGATGCCGTTCCATGATTCATGATTGTTAGCAACCACTTTATATGCGGCCATTTATTGACATATGGCATCATGCTCAATATGCTTGTACCTGTTTCTTTAATTGTTCCTGTGATATCTACTTCGAATGTAAATATACCGACCGTATCAAGCCTATCACCATAATTATTTAATGCTTCGTACATTCTTGCATTTCCCATGAAACTCCACACCATTGTCTTTTTGCCTTCTAGATATTGACTCATTGCTTGCCACTTCCTTCTTGCATTTCCTGGAATTCAAATAAAACTCGTGCTGCTTTTCCTTCTTCGAGTTCTACAATATGTTTACTATCAGATGCTGCGGTATATTGATAGAACCCTTCTTTTTCTGTTTTGGTTTGATTTCGCAACGCTTGTCTACTTGAAGCCAATAATGAAAATGTGTCATCTGGATTTGCTGCAGCTTTAAATTTCATATAGTGGGATCCATATCCTTGCGAAAGTTTGATACTTCCCGCTTTCATCGATTGAAGGGGCGTGATATGACAATCCAGTCCTGCAGATGTTGTTCCCAGATTAAATATAACAATCGTTTCTTTACTTCTAACCACTCCGTTATAAAAACGAACTGGGACAATAGCATTTTCTTCTCTGTACTTTTCAAGTGAGGTTTCTGTATTTAAGACATAGCCTGTTAATTTATCGCCCTCTTGAAGCTGAACATCAGTATAATAAATTGACCCGGTACAATCAGTTACGAATAATTCTATTGTAATATTCACGATCCTTTTATCTTCTTTCACACGTATCGTTTCACTAAATCGAGTAAATTGTATCGCCATTCAAATCACCTAACCATCGAGAGTCCACTTTATTTCTGATACATGCCCAACCCACCCAGTAGCGATTGAGCCACCTTGCAATAGAAGATCCGTAAAATATACAGTTCCAGTACAATCTCTTACAAATAAACGGATTGTGATTCTTCTAATTTTTCCTGAACCTTTAGGATTTATTCCATGTGCAGTTTGAGTTAAAAACACCATTTTAAGCACCTCTAATATAAATCAATAATTCTCTTTTCAATCGATCCATCTTCGTATTCAATTTCCACTTCAATCCCTACTTGCCCATTTGGTCCTTTCTCTAGATTTTCAGAACCTATTTGTGCGGATATTGTATAATTCTTTCGATTTGCTGGGTATACAGTTTGATACATAGATTTCGTCATTCCCAAAACACCTTCAGCTTTAAATGAAGCATCACCACTTGCACCGTTATTAGAGTCAACTGTAAAACCAGAATTCACCCAATACGTAAATCCATCATCTGCCCTTGAATTTCTCAAATGATTAAACGGTACTAAATCTTTTATTTCCTGCCGATCAAGCACATCTGTGTCATGTAGCATATCTGCAGCCTTATCCCACTGGGCTGATGAATCACCTAATTCTTTTAATTTCGTTGACAGTTCAATCACTGTTTTCCATGGTTCTTGTAAGTTATATTGTCTGCGTACAATACGAGTTTTCACTTGTAAGTTTAATTCTTTATCGTTTACCGTAACGATATCTCCTAAATCCCACTCTTCGTGTTCATAACCCGTTAGAACAGACAAGTCCATTGCTGTTAAAACATACGACACTCTCGGTTTTGCATATTGTCCTAATCTCATACTTGCAAATTCCAACATTTGATAAGGATTGCTAAATGATGAGGCATCAAGTGTTGCAATTCGAACTTCCGATGTAAAACTATAATCCTCTACATATGCTTTGTTATTATTGATAGATGAAAATGTCATGCCATCTTTACCGTATGCGTATAATCTTGTCACTAAACTTCTTGTATCCACTGTTCTTTGAATACTTTTCATATTCTTTTTATAACTAAATAACGCACCACTATCTTTCCCGCCAAATGTCAGTAAATGAACTAAACGATTCGCACTATCAAAAATTAAATCTCCACCATGGATATTTTGCACTTCTCGTAATATAGATAATGCATTTTTCTCCTCTGATTCCCACGTCCGCTTTGTAGTTACATTCACATTTCCAACAGACCACTCCGTTCCTTCTAACGCATATTTCATTGGGACATCAGCAGTATCCACGTTAAATTCAATAGGCTGTTTGTCCGTACTAAAAGCTAAGTCATAAAAATCTGCTTCTGCATATACGTGAGTGATGATATTACCTTCTTGGCTTTTTTCATCCGTTATCGTTCGTATGCGATACACATCGTCTACGATTTGAATTTGTTTTTCGTTTTCAATACTTTCCCTTTTTAAATCATGAAAAGGAATCTTAAACTCTAAGATGTCAGCACCATTAATTTCACTTGTAACAATGACATCAAACGCATTTTCTAAAACTGCATCCCATGCTCCATTACTATCCAAAACGACAGGCCTAGCAAATCCAAGCTTTTCATAGGCGGGTTTTGGGATATCATGCAATACAACTTCTATTAGTTTCGGTGTTTTCGTTTCATCTTCTGTCGTTAAAGTAATTCGATAGCGGATATAGGCTCTATTAGGTGAAATTAATTCACCTGTTGGTCCAATTGTTTGCCACGAAGTCCAATCCTCAAGGTCATCTGATGTGGATGTTTCTACTAAACTAATCGCAGTTGTTCCAGCAATATATTCACTAGTTACTGAAACTCTACCATTGCCACCTAAACTACACTCTTTAGGTACTGTATAGAGCACACCACTACTTGGATATTTGTTATCCTCTTGCTTTAAAACAACAGCACCTGGCTCTTTTAATGCATCGACTTGAGCTGCACTATCCGCACCATTTGCTTGAATAGAAGATTTAAAATATAGGTGTATATCTTCCATTGTTAACTTTGAATCTTTCTCAAAAAACCAATCATCGAAACCACCTGCATAGTAATACGTATCTTGTAACATCCCCATCACAATATCAGCGGTACATTCCCCATTCAATACACCTGTATAACTTCTTACAGGTGATTGCCAAGTTGCCCCATTCGAGCGATCGCCGATAAAGTTTTGAATTGTTTTATCAGCCTTATTTATGATTGTTGTGATAAAATACCAACCATTATTTACAAAGCTAATACTTGGTGTCTCGGATGTATCATAAATTAATGTCCCAGCATTGTTATAAAGCATTAATCGTAGTCTACCTTGATATAAAGATATATAGAAAATTGGTTGTCCTGGTCCATTTCTTGTACTAAATATAGGAATAAATGTTTGACCGATTGAATAGGTTGTTGGATTTATCCAGCCACCGACAACAATTTTCTCCCCTAAATCAGTAAAAAAGCTACCATCATTGGTAGCGGTGAGATACGTCTTTTCACTTGTTGGATTGACAATATTCTGCCTGAAAAATCGCCCAAACTTCCCTGCCACTAAACTGGCAGATGTTCCAGACCAATTTGATATAGTAAAATGATGATTATTTGTGCCACTATCTATCAGCTTACTTTCATTTGGTTGTGATTCATTAAAACGCCATAATGCAACTGTTTCATCATGAATCGGAAACTCACCAGTAAAATCTGTTTGAGATGTTACAACCGATTTAATCGCCATAATAAAATCACCTCCATCTACTTTGACTTAATACATGAAGTTCCGTAAATGCTGCTCCTGTACCATTTACTTTTATTTCATTACTACCAGGATATAAAACTGGAAAATTTAACTCATCTAAAACAGATAAACCATTCCGAACCGTATTTCCACTTGTATCTGTTATTTTTGCAGTTAGTAATCCACTATCAACGATTAATATTTCATTTGATGATAATGGTCCATTAACTTTTAAACTTTCGCCATTTGTGGTAACCGTTAAAAATGTTGAACTTGAACTACTGATATTTCCTTTCATTCGATATATCGGGAAAGATTCTATATTGCCTAACTCCCTTTCAACTACATGGCTACCAGTAGAATTAATCGTAAATTGCTCATCTGTAATCGCATAACCATAAGGGTCTGGACAAACAAATGTAAGTTCAAAGGAACCTGCACTTCTTAATATTCGTTCACAATCCACTTCCTCTACTAAACGTGCTAAAAAATATCTGTTTGGAATATCGTCTAGCACTAATTGTTTTAATCCTAAATTAGGGTTCAACCATTCAGCTACATCATCCAACAGATGAATCACTTCGGTAAATGAATGCTGAGGAAAAATATTACAAATCACTTTGATATATTTTTCTGATGTATCTGAACCTAGATCGGCAATTCCCATTCGACCAGGTATAACTTCAAATGCATTTCTAGGAGCGGGAGAAACTTGCCAACTAACAATTCTTGCGGTGATTTTCATGTTTTTTGAATGAACTCCATCAAACGTAAACCCCAATTATCCCACTCCTTTCTAACTTGGCACGAACCTTCCTTGTGCTCGAGACCCTGTTTGAATTAAGTTATATAATTCTTGTGAAACTTTTCTAATATCATCTTCACTTCTGACAATCATTTGTTGGATTGTAATTAAGGAACCATAGCCATCTTGACTCGTTGCGATACCATTTGCCCCAACATTCACGTTTGATTGAATGTCGAAGTCTGTCGGAACTGCATCTTGAATATCTTCAGATACTTGACTCATTGCCTTATCAAAACCAACCCCTAAACCTTGAGCCATATCATCACCAATACCAGCAAATACAGTTGATGGTGATTTAATACCAAGTAAACCTTTTACTCCACTTACAATTCCACCAACAAAATTACTGATTTTATCTTTGATCCAAGTAACCATAGAGGCAATTCCATCCCAAAGACCACGTACAATATTTCGACCGATATCGACAATTGCAATTGCTGCTTTTCCTATTCCCGTAATTAATGCCATCACAATTTGTGGTAAAGCAGCGACCAGGGAAGGTATAGCTTTAATTATGCCAACTACTAATTGCAAAATGATACGGATCCCCATATCGATAATCATCGGTAAGTTTGAGGTAATAAAGTTAATAATGGAATTTATTATTTGTGGTAAGGCAGCTATCAATCTAGGTAAAGCTGCAACAATACCTTCAGCTAAAGCCATAATAATTCGAAGAGCCGCATTTAATATTTGTCCTAAATTATTGATTAACGTATCTACAATTAAAATGATTGCATCTATAACCGCTGGAATTAGCTGTGGCAAGGCACCTGCTATCCCATTCGCTAATGCGATAACAATTTGGATGGCCGCTTCAATTAAAATAGGTAAATTTTCAATAATAAATTCCGCAACAGTTGTTACTAAATATACGACCATTTCAACTAACGGCTCGATATTCCCTACAATCGCCTCAATAATTCCTGTTAATAAAGCAATCGCACCTTCTAATAAAGGTGGCAGTAAAGTAGGCAAAAGTTCTACCAATACATTCACCAGCTCTGTTAGCATTGTGGCTATCATATCAATGGCACCCGGGATATACTCTGTAATTCGATTAATTCCTTGAATTAAAAAAGATGATATTCTCTCGCCTATAGCGGTAATATCACCTTCTTGAAATCCATCATTTAATATTTCAGTTATATCTCGAACTAATTCTGTCACATCACCAACTGCCCCTTGGGCCATTTCTGCAAACTGTTCTCCGATAACGATTTGTAGTCCTTCATAAGCTGACTTTAGACTCCGAACTGAACCTGCTAAACCACTTTCCATGGTATCCGACATTTGCTGTGCGGCACCATCAGCATTTTCAAGTTCCTTATATAGGTTATTCATCTCATCGCCAGTTCCAGATAGTAATGCATTAACGCCCGCTAGATCTTGTTTATTGAAAATATTACTTAATGCGTTCATTTTATCTGCTTCTGACAATCCATCAAGTTCTTTATTTAAATCAGTAAATATGTCGTTCATATCTCGAATATTCCCTGATGAATCAGTGACGCTTATGCCCAGACCTTCTAATTCTTTTGCAGCAGCCGATGTGGGAGATGTCAAAGACATAATGATGTTTCTAAGTTTCGTTCCACCTTCTGCGCCTTTTATCCCGCGGTTCGCTAGGACTCCCAACATCACATTCAAAGTATCTAAATCTTGCCCAGCATTTTTCATTGTCGCTCCCGCAACAAGTATTCCTTCACCTAATTGCTGTACATCTGTGTTTGACTTTTGTGACGTCTTCGCCATTTTGTCCATGTACATGTCCATATCAGCGATTTCAAGGCCTAAAGCAGCCATGGAGTCTGTAACCAAATCAGATGCTCTTGCTAAATCCATATCACCCGCCGCAGCAAGTGTAAGCACACCTGGAAGTGCTCCTATCGCCTGTTCTGTATCATATCCCGCTAAAGCAAGATAATTTAATGCCTCAGCTGATTCTGATGCTGAGAAACGTGTACTTGCTCCCGCATCTTTTGCTGCTTGAGATAATTTATTGAAGGCTACTTCCCCTTCTTCACCGGCTAGTCCCATCGTTGCCTGAACTTGCTTCATGGCATCTTCATATTCGCCATAAACATTTAAAGAGTCCTTTATAAACTTACCTGATGCGACTGCCCCAGTTCCGATTGCAGCCATTGCCGCAGCCGCTGCTTTTAAACCGGCTACTAATACTTTACCTGCAATATCACCCGCTGTTTTTAAACCATTCACAAGTTTTTCTACTTTTTCTCGATTAAGATTCTTTACTTCTTCTTGTGAGTCCTTCAGTTCACGTTCTAAGTTATTTAACTCAGCATTCGCATTATTTAACTGGGTTTGCCAAGAAAGTGTTCTTCTATCATTTTCTCCAAAGGATTCAGCAGCATTGGCAAGAGCCTTTTCTAGTGTTGATACTTTTTCCTTTTGTGCATCAATCTCTTTATTTAATACTGCATTTCTCGCTGTTATAGCTTTAATCGATTTATCATTTCTATCAAATTCTGATGTCACTAATTTCATTTCAGAACCTAACACTCTGAAACTTTGGTTAATTTCCCGTAGAGATTTCTTGAATTCACGTTCTCCTTCAACACCAATTTTAAGCCCAAAATTGTCTGCCATACTGCCACCTCCCATCCACAGCAAGTAAAAAAGCACCTCATTGTTTTGAGATGCTAGTAGAAACTTTAAATTTAAATGCCATACGGAATTACATCATCAATCGATAGGTCACTTTTAGGTTTTGTAAGACCTATGAATTGTTTGTGGATTTCCCATTGATCAAGTAGATGGCCAATAGGCATCAACCATACTTCTTCTTCAGTCCTTTTTAGCTGTGTAACTCCATAATAAATAAGTCGAGCAAACATTTCTTCATCGTTTACTCGACCACTTCGTTTTTTGTATCGGTTTCCTCCGAATCAATATATCGTTTTGTCCCTTTAAACATTGCTTCCATAATGGCATCTTTAAAAGTTGCCATTTCAACAGGAGATGTTAACAGTTCCACATCATCTTCCGTTAACAATTCTTTCTTTTCTTCATTCAATCGATTATGGATATAGATACTTTGATTGGCAAGCAGGGTGATAAGCCAGACAATCTCATCTAAAGCCATTTCAAAATTTTCAGCCTTCATTAACTTCTCACCTAAATCTTCAAGGCCACCATACCTTTTTGCAATTTCCTTTGTCGCTTTAGTTGTTAATATTAACTCGTATTCCAAACCACCAATCGTAATCTTAGCACTTCTTTCATTCGTCATAATTGATCGCTCCTTTTATCCTTCAGTCCCTGCAGCAAATACTGGTTCATACACTTCGCTATACCAACCAGTAATTATTTCTTGATTCACACCATCGTCACCTTCACTTACTTCAGCTTTCCATGGATGCTTTCCTTGACCATCAAGCTTGTTTCTCCGTAAAACCGTACCTTCAATTGTTGGTGTAGAGAAGGTAATACTATCCCCTTTTGTTGCGAGGTTTGTCGCTGGAATACCAAATTTCACTCGGTATAGCCAAAAATATCGGTATTTCCCATTTGCCTTTTTCGCCCTAAAACCAATTGCAACTGGATCACCGCCATCTTCACTTGTGGATATCAGTACATGATTATCGTCAATTGTTGCACCTGTTAAATCACTAGCCGCAGCCACACCAATATCATCAATACCAAGCGATAGTGTTCCACTTTGAAATTCTTTAATTACTTCAGCCGCGCCATCATCTGCATATAAAGTCGCTTCAGCTAACTCAACAGATAATTCAGCACTAATCGCCTTTGCTAAAGGACTAGGAGTTTCATAGGTTTCATCACCGTTTTCCCCTTCTGTTATTTTTGCATAATAAAGCCTATCAAGCCCGATAGTCGCCATAAATCATTCCTCCATTTCAAATTCATAATATTTTGCTACATCAATAGCTAAATGATGGTAACCTGTATCATCTTCGTGACCAATATATCTTCTGTCGGTAATAACAAAGTCCGCACCCAAAAGAGTGCGGACTAAGGTATTTTTTATTGATGTATAATTCTTTTTTGAAAACAACGAAACCCTAACTTCTTGTACATCATACTTTGGAATATTATCTGCATGTAATTCAAACATATCAACGATTGGTGTGATTACAATGTATAAATCAGGAGCAGTATCTGAAAAGATACCTGTTTCAACTGGAATACCACATTGTTCCGCAATTTGAGTTACTTCGGCTAATACATTCATATGCTTTCCACTTCTTCTTCCAATTTTTTAATCATCGCATCCATACAAGGTTGCCTTGATGTTCTTCTTGCTGGTTTTAAAAATGGCTTTGCAGGTTGACCCGATTTTCCGTATTCGATTATATTAGCTAATTTAGCGTTGCTAACCCCATCTTTACGTGGTTCATTAAACCCTACTTTAACATTATGATTTCCTCTTCGGTCAACTAAGGCAGGTGATACTCCTAATGCAGATACCAACTCACCAGTTGATCTACTCGGAAGTTTTGTGTCCTTCCCAATAACCGAGCTTAAATTAGACTTCATTTTATCTAATACAATTTCTCCACCTGCTTCAAGAACCCTCGGAACGATTTCATCTGTTTTACTTCCCAATCTTGAAATCTTCATCAAGAATTCTTCTGGCATTTTAATATTAACTTTAGCCATCTGATGCCACCACCTTTTTTGTTAAAACCTCGATATACATATTTCTATTTTTCACATTATCAACGCTTACTACTTCATATCGCCCATCATCACATACAATAAACATTTTCGGTTTAATGGTTAAATCGGGAATGTTTCTAAAACGAAATAACGCATTCGCTTCAGAAAAGGCTGCCCTATTTGCCCAAGTCTTACTACCAAAGCGTTCTTCTTTGTATGCTGTCACAGATTCTAGGATTCTATCGGTTTCTTCACTGAAAGACTCTTCATCTTTTACAATTTCACGTGTTACGATATCGATAAATGTACGCATTTTACCAAAACTCATACGCTATACCTTCCAATCTCTATCTAGCCTTAATAAAAGGTTGACTGTTTTCCAAACTTGCTCTCCAGCAAGTGCGCTATCTGCGAAAAATCCACCTGTACTGCCATCTCGACTTTCGTAAAAGTGTGATGCCAACATGATAACCGCTTGTTCCGTTGTCGCGGGCATATTCTCATCTAAATATGTGCCTTCTTTAATATGTTGATAACTCTCTGCATAAGAAATGGCGGCAGTGATGTACATTTCTATTAAAGCATCATCTTTATCATGTTGGAGTATTAAATTAGCCTTTACTTTTTCTAGTAATGTCATCACTTTCGCCACCTTTATTCTTCTGACATATAACCAGATGTTTTTAATTTCGATAGTAATGCATTAAAATCCGCAACTAAGTCTTCTATTGTTTCTGCTGTACTATCCGATTGATTTGCCATTTTTTCATTTGAAGAAGAAGGAAGGCCAGTGACCTTCGCCCCTTCTTCAATAACAAGTTCCCCGCCAATCACCGTTTTTTCTCCGCCTTGTTCCGTATAATTCTTAGCGTTATACCCCATCGCATTCTACTCCTTTATTTATTTTTGTTGTAAGACTTTAATTGCTTCTGGCAAAATCAACTTTCCATCGACACGTTGACTTGCTAGGAAACCAACTTGCCCTGTTGTTGCAAAAAGTTCGTTTAAACGCTTGAATGAACGACCTTGTCTGTCTGCAATCCAATAATATCCGAAATCACCAAAGGCAATAGACTTTGCTTTCGTTTCAATAGTCGGTGCATAAGCTGAAGTGAATACTGGACGATTCAATAACGTATCTGGTGTACCGGCAGTTAGTGATGGTTGCCATAAGTACTGACCTTGACCATCTTTTAATTTTCGAATTGCTTTTATTGTTGCATCATTCATAATGAATACAGCATTTTTACGATATGGTGCTTTTAAAGAGTAAACTAAGTCAATAATTTCATCTGCAGTAATAGCTGTTGCTGATGTGGCAGTAACTCCTAATTCTGCACCACCAGTATCATGAAACACTCCAGTCGGCTTTCCTGCTCCATCACCGACAAGAAACGCTTCTTCTTCTTTTGCTCCAATTCTTCGAGCAAATTCAGTTGAAATGTAATTCTCTAAATTAAATACACTATCATTCAATAATTCATCCGAAACTTTAATCATTGTACCTAACTTATAAGCACTGATTGAAGTCTGTCCAAACACTGAATCGCTTTCTTCAAATTCTTCTCCTTCATCCAACCATGCCGCTGAACCTTTAGTAGTGACAACTGGAATTTTACGATCGCCACTGGACGTTTTTACAATCTTAGCAAGTTTTCGGAATACGTTCTCTTCTTCTAATGACTGTACAAGTGTACGCTCGAATTCATCGGGAACTAAAAATCCTCCTTCTGAATCTGTTCCCACTGATAGTGAGTTCATAATTTCTTGTGTTGGATTTTTACTTCTCATCGCATTCCAGAATGCCTTTGTATAACCTTCAGAAGCTCGTCCACTCTTTGTTTCCATTCCTGGAACAGATGGATTTCCAATGATAGGTGTATTTATTGGACGATTTAATTCTGCATCTAAAGCCTCTTGCCGTTCTAATCGTTGAATTTCTTTGCCTAAATTCATAATATCCTCTTCCATACGATCATACATCTGTGCATCTTCAGCCGCTACCAAACCATCACTTCCACGTTTAGTATCTAAAAAAGTTTTAGCAGCCTCCCATGCTTTTGCTCTTTTCTCACGTAATTCTAAAATTTTATTCATATTGGTTTCCTCCTAATATTTCAATAAATTAAGCCGCTCATAAAGCGGATCAACCGATTGACCTTTTTGTGGTTTTTGTATCTTGTTTATTAATGAATTTGTTACTGCTCGTCTACTAAAAACAAAGCTGTTCTCAGGTTGGTTTTCATCTTTACCATTTGCGAACATAATGGCATCCGCAAATCCGAGTTCAATTGCTTTATGTGCATTAAGCCACGTTTCAGCATCCATTAATTCGGATAGTTTATTTCTTGATAAACTTGTTTTAATTTCATATGCGTTAATAATGCTTTCTTTTACTTCGTCAAGCATATGCACCGTCTTTTTCATTTCTTCACTATCACCAATTGCGACAGTAAATGGATTATGAATCATCATTAGGGACGTTGGTGACATTTGAATTTCAGTGCCTGCCATCGCAATCACAGATGCTGCCGATGCGGCAATCCCATCAATTTTGACAGTGACATCACCTGGATATTCCATCAACATGTTGTAAATTTGCGCAGCTGCAATACAATCACCCCCTGGCGAATTAATCCAAACTTCAATATCGCCTTTGCCTTGCACGAGTTCTTCCCTAAAGGCAGATGGTGTGACTTCATCATCAAACCAACTCTCCTCTGCTATTGCCCCATATAAATGAAGGGTTCGTTTATCAGTTTCATTATTCTTTGTCCAGTTCCAAAACTTCTTCATCTTCGGTTTCCTCCTTTTCATATTTCTTTGCAAACACACCTGCGTCTTGGAGTTTCGTCATATTCCCATTGATTAAATATAAATCTCCCCCAAGTTCATCCGGTATCCGGTCTAAATTCTCAAGTTCACGAATGTCATTAGCACTCATCCAGCCATTTTGCCTTGCTGTTGCATAGCCACTCATTCGTGAAGCATAATCACCTCTAAGCAATCCATCCACATTAAATTTCACAAAGTACGCTTTCTTTTCACTTTTAGTAAATAGTGAACGACTAATTGCTTGTTCCCACCGAATAACCCATGGATCAAGTGTGTATTTAACGAATTCTAACGATTGTTGCTCTATATTAGAAAAGCTCGACTTTTCCAAGTCACCTACCATGTGAGGTGGCACTCGGAAAATTCGAGCAATCTCGTTAATCTGAAATTTTCTTGTTTCAAGAAATTGTGCTTGATCGGGTGCAATTGCGATTTGTTGATACTTCATCCCTTCTTCTAATACAGCAACTCGATGGGCATTACTTGAACCTTGATAAGCTTTATTCCAACTATCCTTTACTCTTTGGGGGTCCTTGATAGTTCCCGGATGTTCTAAGACACCACCTGGTGCCGCTCCATTAGCAAAAAACTTTGCACCATATTCCTCAGTTGCCATTGCTAGACCCACTGCATTTTTAGCCATCGCAATTGGTGAATATCCAACTAAACCATCAAAACCAAGTCCGGGTATATGAAGTACATCTTCAGCTTTTAATGCAATAGTTGTCTTCTCTGACCCATTCATTTCCTCAAATGTTTTTGTGTATAAATAATACAGATTACCTCTCGCATCTCTTTCGACTGACATTTTATTTGGCATAAGTGGGTAAAGTGCAATAACCTCCCCTTTTCCATTGCGAATGATCTGAGCATACGCATTTCCCCATAATAAAAGATGAGTCATTAATGTTTCTCTAAACACAAATGAACTCATCTCAGGATTTGGTTCGTCATGAAGTAAAAAATATAAGGTATGGGATATTGCTTTTTCCTTCCCACCTGTATCTGTGTACTTATATAAGTGCAGTGGTAAACCAGCTACCGCTTCAGCTAATATGCGTACACACGAATATACTGCAGTCATTTGCATTGCTGTAAATTCATTAACGGATTTTCCACTACTAGAATTTCCAAAGATGAAACTATAATTGCTCCCAAATGAATAGTTTTGTGGTTTATCTCTTGCTTTAAATAAATTTGTAAACCACCGCATATGAACATCACCTCCTCAACGTTAGAACACAATCAATCCTCTATCATCATAAACGGAATCACTTGTTCCGCTTCTTCTTATCGCTCGGTCAAGTGCCATAATTGTTGCCACCGCACCATCAATCTTTTCCGTTGATTTTTCCTTGTCAGGTTTAATGTTTCCAGCTGGATCCGTTCGAACATGAATGTTATCCATCATCCAACGTAAAACTGGGTGTCCACCATGAGCAAGTTTTTCTTCTAATGTTAATTTCATTAATTCCTTTGATGATGGGCTCATATCTTTAAAACCTTGTCCAAAAGGAACTACAGTAAAGCCTAATCCTTCGAGGTTTTGCGTCATCTGAACAGCACCCCAACGGTCAAATGCTATTTCCTTTATATTGTATTTCTTTCCTAATTCTTCGATGAACTTTTCAATATAAGCATAGTGAACAACGTTTCCTTCCGTTGTTTGCATATGACCTTGTTGTTCCCACACATCATAGGGTACTCTGTCCCTATCCACACGTTGTCTGATGTTTTCTTCTGGTATCCAAAAGTATGGCAATATCACATATTTATCATCTTCATATTCTGGTGGAAAGATTAAAACAAATGCTGTGATATCTGTTGTCGATGATAAGTCTAAACCCGCATAGCACTCTCTACCAATTAAACTTTCAGGGTCAACAGGCAAACCACATCTGTCCCACTTTTCCATTGGCATCCATCTGACAGATTGCTTTACCCATTGATTCAATCGTAACTGCCTAAACAAGTTCTCCTCAGCTGGGTTTTGTTTGGCACTTTCACATGCTTGTTCAACCTTTTCAATATCAACTGTAATTCCAAGTGATGGATTTGCCTTCTTCCAAACTTCAGGGTCTGTCCAATCATCATCTTCCTCTGCGCCATAAATAACAGGATAAAAAGTTGGATCTATCTTTCTTCCTTCCAATACATCTTTTGCTTTTTGATGTACTTCGTAACATATTGAATGTTGGTCATTTCCTGCAGTTGTGATTAAGAAGTACAATGGTTGCTTCCTTGCGTCCCCTGAACCATGAGTCATAACATCATATAACCTTCGATTCGGTTGTGCATGAAGTTCATCAAATACAACCCCATGAACGTTCAATCCATGTTTTGTATAAGCTTCCGCAGATAGCACTTGATAAAAACTACCCAATGGTTTATAAATCAATCGCTTTTGTGAAAGGACTGGTTTAAATCGTGCTTTAAGTGCGGGTGATTGTTCCACCATGTCGACAGCAACGTCAAATACAATCGATGCTTGTTGCCTATCCGCAGCACATCCATACACTTCTCCACCATGTTCAAAATCACCACATGTTAAAAGTAAGGCAACCGCAGCGGCAAGTTCTGACTTTCCTTGTTTCTTGGCTATCTCAATATAGGCAGTATTAAACTGGCGATAGCCATTCGGCTTCATCGTTCCAAATACATCTCGAATAATCTGCTCCTGCCAATCTATCAAGTCAAAGTTTTTTCCAAACCATTCACCTTTTGTATGTTTTAAATAACTTATAAAGTTTACTGCCATATCAGCAGCATCTTTATCATAATAAGATTGATCAGCTGTAAAAATCGTAGGTTTATATACTTCAAGCTTTCTAATAATACCCACCTCCCAAATAAAAAAGAACCCCTATAAAGAGGTTCCATCAATCTATTAATGATGCTTGCTTATTCTTCCGTTATATTATCTTCCAACAGTTCCACAGAATTCTTAACAGCTTCACTTAAGTATTCAGCATCAAAACCTGCACTATTATATCCTTCTAGAATGGTTGAATAATAATAGCAACTTGGCTGTTCAAGTGGTCTGCCTTCATTCATAATATAGACCATCGCATTTACTGTCTTTTTATCGACTTTAACTTTCATCATTTCTTTTCTATATAGATGGGGCCATCCTTCATAACGGTCAAGTGCCTTTTCGTCATTGGGCGTAATCTGCCACACAAGGGCTGGTACGCTTTCTCCCTTGCATGGTTCAACCGTTGCAACAGCATGCGCGTGTGGCCCCCTAAAAACAAGTTTGTGGTCCTTTATTTCACTTGTTCCTACTACCTTTGCGGTTGGACATCTGTTTGCCATTTGTTCTAGATTTAAATTTGATCCGTAGGCAATATATAATTTCACCATCATTTCAATCCTTTCACAATTTACTTTTGAATGATCCCAGGTGGCTTAACCAACCCGGAATCTCCATGCTGCTGACCCTGATAAAGGTTTAGTTAAATGCGCTCTACAGTTTGCAAATTCATCTCCAATCAATCCGATTCGATTGAGGTATGTTCGCATGGCAAATTTTTCATTTTCAACTTGCGGTTTTTTCGATGAAGCGCTTTTCTGTGTTAATGCTTGATTGTTGATTGCTAGGGATAAAACGATGAAGCTTCTTATTTTCCCTGCGTGAAGGACACTGTTAAAGCCACGTAATTCAACCGTTCGGTTTCTTCTGAAAAAGCTGTGTAGATTTAAGAAATGGTATCGACTATTGTGGTAGTGTCTACTTCTGCTTTCGCCATAGCCTTCATACCAAATGTCCTCAATTTCTCGCATCGTCTTTGGCTTTTTTCGGTTCATCTTTTCAACCAAAATGTCATCCATCCGTTTGCAATAACGCATTCTCTCATTCTTGATTTCTAGTGCTTTGTAAAATAAGTCGTTTCTACTTGCGATGATGTTTACAAAGTTTCGTATGCTTCGTGGTGTATGTGGACTCCCGTCTAAATGAATGTGAATGCCGCAAGATGAATTGGTAAAGGCTCCCGCTTTCCGCATCCTTCGAACAAGCTCCTGTAAAGTGTCAATGTCTTTTCGGTAGGTTAGAATTGGGCTTACAATTTCAACACTGTAATCTCTGTTTGCATTAACCCTTCTGCCGCTTCGACTAACTTGCGTTCGAATACTTCCGTCATAAACAAATTCCCATATCCGTCCGTCTGGAGCCTTCACTTTCTTTACATCGTAATATGTTCCACCTTCGATGTATTCTCCTTCAAGAAACTTTGCCGCTACCTTCGCTGCTTTTTCTCTTGTAATTCCTGTAAATTCAATTTCAATTCCAAACTTTTCGTTTAACATTTTATCATCCCCTTTTAGAGTGTATGTGTGTTTTCGTTACATACATATATCACTCTAAAAGCCTTATATATCAAGTGTTATCTACACTTATTTGAATGTATTTTTATTGTTCGATGATTAGACACTTATCAACTCCAAATACAATTCCGAGTGAACTTCCCTTATCCCATTTTATGTGTATTGTTCCAATATCATCAACGAAAGAAACTGTTCCTTCATCTCCTGGAATTAGATTTGAATATGGATCATCCATTTCAATTAAACGTACCCTTGTTCCCGTCTTATATTGTTTTTTCAACTTGGTCAGCGATTCTTTCGTTATGTTGTTCATGAAGCTTCCTCCATCTTTTTTGTTCTTTTAAATGAAGAATCACCTGACAACTTTGACATCAGAAGCTTTCTGTCGGCTTTATATTCATCGCCTATAAAATTCAGCTTTAACAGGAAGCATCGAAATGCATATTTTTCGTTTTCGACTTGTTTTTCAACTGCCGTCACTCGTTTTTGCTTTAGAGCTGTTTCGCATAATGCGACAATAAACTTTGTGTATGTTTCTAGTTCCTCTGGTGTCAATTCTCTTTCAAACCAAGGGAATATGATACGGTCGTCTTCTAGTGCAATTTTAGTTGTTTCAATAGCTAGTGCCTGTTTAATTAATGTATTTTTACTCTGAATCAGTTTTTCTAAATTCTCTATTGTTTGCTCATCGAAGGGGTCTCGGGGATATTCAATGGAAAGTATGAACGTTTCCTTTGACTCATCCCGATCCGCTCCAAAGTTATATTTACTTTCTAATGTATGGATTAACTCTTCATTAGTCGGGCCTTCCAATGTGCCAAACCTATCAACTTTATAATCGCCAATCTGGTATGCAAAGCTTGGTGTTCCTTTGTAATCAAAAGGAATATTCAAATGTTCGCTTACAGATTCCACTAACTTTTTCCGTTCTTTTCCCTTCACATTAAATTTTACAATCATTTTTTATTCCACCTTTCAATTTTGGTACATACATATATCACTCTAAAAGGTGTTTATATCAAGTGTTTTGAACAGATTCCATCTGACTTTCTAATCTTTATTTAATTGTATGGCAATTCCAGTTAAAACATATATAACACAAGGAAGTGCGACCCCATTTCCCCACATTTTATATTCAGCTGTATCAGAATGTGGCTGACTTAACCATTTGACGATTTGCTTTCGAGTTTTAGGTCGCTTATTTTTACTAATCAATTGTCGGTGCGTTTCCCACACTTTCTCCCAAAAATTAACCTCGTCATCCGTTGGGTTGTCTTCACTTAAGTTATCGCACCATCCATCTGGGAAACCTTGCAATCTACCACATTCAGTAGGGGTGAGCCTCCTCACAATTAAATCTTCTACGTTTACTAATGGCGGATCCTTATAATCGGTAGCAACAAGCGTACTAGCGAGTTCTTTTTCTGCGCTTGTAAAATGTGAGTTTTTACTAGATGAATAGGTTGATTGTTTTCCTTTTCTTAATTCATCTTTACTACTCACAATTGCAATTCCGCCTTGATTACTGTTTGGTGAGTTACCAGATGTATCTATTGTTCTTGACACATCACTTTCATAAATATTTGCTCGAACGTTAACCGTTCCTTCAGATGTCAAACGAATATCAAAGGTTCTCGGTTTCTCTAAAACAAATGGCTGATTGTTTCCACCAGTTCCATATAACGACACAACGGTCTGGGCAACATCAACTGGTCCTTTAATTCTTGCATCCCTTCCATGATTATCAAATACAAGTGGTGGATGATTTGATTTCGCACGTAAAGTTGCTGTTACCCCTTTGGTTACATCCATTCGGCTACCACCTTGGTCATTTAAGCAGATATTGCTTGTTTCTCTAAAACTTTTTGAAGTATCTCCGGTAGTTCCTTGCCCCGCTTTTTTGCTCTGCGTAAAATGCCCTCGCAAGCTCTCTGACTCAAATAATATTTCGGATGCACTTCTTCCATTAAAATCTGCGACAAGAAAGATTCGTTTTCTTCGCTGGGGTACTCCCCAATATTGAGCATCAAGGACTCGCCAGGCAATTGAGTAGTTATCTCCCAACACTTCTCCTGCGTTTTCCCATTTATCCGGTTTAGGGATATCAACTTTCTCGGTCTTGACCTTACTGAATTCCTCGATGACACTTTTGAAGTCTTCTCCTTTATTTGAGGAGAAGGCTCCACAGACATTTTCCCACACTGCATATCTTGGATATTCACCATTTGTTTTACACCTCATTTCCTTTATAATTCGCATCGCTTCATAAAATAAAGAGGACTGACTTCCGTCTAGTCCTGCACGTTTCCCAGCAATTGAAAGGTCAGTACAGGGTGAACCAAAAGTGATAATATCAACTGGTTCAATCTCCGCACCATTAATTGAACTAATATCCCCTAAATGTTTCATTTGAGGAATTCGTTTTGATGTAACTCGAATTGGAAATGGTTCAACTTCAGATGCCCACTTTGGCTCAATACCGCAAATGATACCTGCAAGTGGAAATCCCCCAGAACCATCAAAAAGCGAACCTAAAGTAAGTTTACGCACTTTCACTCACCTCAAGTTCGCTATAAGCAATCTTTTTATTATTTCGAATGACATACACGTCTTCATCTGTACCAACTTGTTCAATGTATCTTTTCGCAATCACATCACAGAACTTTTCGTCTAATTCAATCATGTAACATATTCGGTCAGTTTGTTCTGATGCGATTAAAGTCGAACCAGAACCACCGAATGGATCAAGTACAATACTATTTGTTAAACTTGAATTCATAATCGGATAAGCGATTAATGTAATTGGCTTCATCGTTGGATGGTCGGCATTCCGTTTTGGTTTATCAAACTCCCAAATGGTTGATTGTTTTCTATCCGAATACCAGCGGTGTCTACCTTTCTTTTTCCATCCAAATAATATCGGCTCATGTTTCCATTGATACGGTGAGCGGCCAAGTACAAGCGATTGTTTCTTCCAGATGCAAGTTCCAGATAAATAAAAACCAGCCTCTTCAAATGCTCTGCGGAAATTAAGCCCTTCTGTATCCGCATGAAACACATAAATGCTGCCATCTTTCGCAAGCGCATCTTCTGTGTTCTTAAAAGCATCCAATAGAAACTGGTAAAATGTATCATTCGCCATATTATCATTTTTAATTTTCCCCGCACTGCCTTCATAATCAACATTATAAGGTGGATCAGTGACAACCAAGTTTGCCTTTTTATCCTCCATTAACTTATCAAACGTTTCTTTTTTCGTACTATCCCCACATACAAGTCGGTGTCTACCTAAAATCCATACATCACCTTGCATTGTTATTGGTGGATTTTGAAGTTCTTCATCGACATCGAAGTCATCATCTTCTACTCCATCTCGAAGTGTATCTTTAAACAAATCATCAATTTCAGCAGCGTCAAAACCTGTGAGTGAAACATCAAAATCTGCTGCATCTAAATCTGTCATAAGTACAGCTAATTTTTCTTTATCCCAATCACCGCTAATTTTATTTAAAGCAACGTTTAATGCTTTCTCTTTTTCTTCGTCTAATTCGACCACGACACATTCGACTTCGGTTCGTCCCATACTTGCTAGAACTTTCAATCGCTGATGTCCACCAACTACTCTTCCAGTTGTTTTATTCCAAATAACGGGATCAACATATCCAAACTCTTCAAGTGACCGTTTTATTTTTTCATACTCACTATCGCCTGGCTGTAAATCTTTTCTCGGATTATAATCAGCGGGAATAAGCTTCTCAACTTCAATCTTCTCAATTATCATATTTACTCACCGCCTGATTAAATTCTTTATACCTTTTCACATCTTCCCATGGGAATAACCAACTATCGAAATGGCCATAAACTGCTGTATCGGCATAGTGAACATCTCGCAACTGTAAGTATTCAATAATCACTGCTGGTTTTAAGTTAAATACATCCAGTGCTGCTTGTTCAAGTATTGAATCAGAAACATTTCCTGTCCCAAATGTATTTATTGAAAATGCGACAGGATTCGCCTTTCCGATAGCATATGAAATGCTTACTTCACATTTCTCAGCATAGTCACACCACACAATATGCTTTGCAATATGCCTTGCCATATAAGCACCGCTTCTATCGACTTTTGTCGGATCCTTTCCTGAAAACGCTCCTCCACCATGTGCGGTAAAACCACCATACGTATCAACCATCAGTTTTCTTCCAGTTAATCCTGTATCAGCTGTTGGTCCTCCGACAACAAATCGCCCTGATGGATTGATTAAAATATCTGTATTTTCATCAAACGGGAAGTCTTCAAAAACCTGCCATAAAACATTTTCAATAATATCCTGTTCAATTTCTGTTTGTCTTTTATAAGCCTTATGTTGAACAGAAACAACGATTGTTTTTACCCTAACTGGTTGATTATTTTTATATTCAATCGTGACTTGCGCTTTCCCATCCGGAAAATAACCTTTAATAATTTTTCCTTTGCGGACTTCATCTAATCGTTTTACAATTTTATGTGAAAGAACTAATGGTAAAGGCAACATTTCTTTTGTTTCCTTTGTTGCATAACCATACATTGTACCTTGGTCACCTGCACCAATCGTTCCATAAGGTTCTTTGATTCTTTGACGAACTTCAAGTGCTGTATCTACCGCTTCAGCAATATCTGTACTTTGTTTCTGTACATATACAGATATTTTAAAGTCTGAAGGTGCATATCCAACATCTACTAATACACTTTTTACAACCTCTTTAATATTTACCTTTTCGCTACAGGAGATTTCGCCCGCCACGATAATTCTTCCTTTTGTTGCTAATACTTCACAAGCGACACGTGAAGATTTATCTTTCAATAAACAAGCATCTAAAATACTGTCTGAAATTAAATCACAAAGTTTATCTGGGTGGCCTGCACATACACTTTCTGCTGTTAAATATTTAATCGTCATCACATTACCTCGTTTCCGTTATTTGCCTTTACGCATCGTTAATAAACGCTCCATCATATCATCTTGTGGATTCGCACCAATGAATTCTGTTGCACTGTTTTCTCTTATAATTTGATAAATTTCTAACCAGAGTCGATTGGTTTGTGTCATAAAGTTTTGACTCATAGCAACATAGGGGCTTTGCATAGCATTTCCCGTTGTTGGATGTTTTGCTAAAAAGCCAAACTCTGTCACAGCCGCCTCGCACTGCATCCATCTTGCTGCACTCATAGCATACCTTTCTAAAAGTTGCGGCATGATTAAATGAGCACAGTCCCTTTCATTTAACCAATTCCACGTTTCTTCATAAATTTCTGCCGCTTCAAGAGTTGAACCGTCCTTTTCAGTAGCAGATAGCATTTCTCTAGGTGGTGGCATTTCTTGTCCTTGAAGGTTAGGCGCATGTGTGAATTCAAGCACTTCTAATTTTCGTCTACCTGGATTTCCATCTTCTAACTTCTCATATAATGGCTTTCTTTTTCGCCCAGAACCAACCCGAGCACCGCCCCTATTTGTTCCATCTTTGGCCATTTCAACACCTCATTTCCGCTCGCCCCCTATATACCCTGTTTGAAATCGCGACTTTTTGCGTGACGTTCCCCGCCCGTTGTCCACATAATAAGTTGTAGAGATTGATTACCCCCTACCCCTTCGCCAACGATCACCATCTCGCGCGGTAATCGATGAGTGACAAGGTGTGCAAACAGACATCAGATTGCTTTCGTCATGCGTTCCACCACGTGACAGCGGTAGGATGTGATGTACTTCTTGGACTGGAGTTAGCTTCCCGTTTCGCTTACACTCCTCGCAGAGCGGGTTCTTTGCAACGTAACGGTCACGTATCCTTTTCCATGCACGTCCGTATCGCTTGGCGGTGTTTGGATTACGTTGATACCTTTCATATCTTCTCGCCTCTGCCTTCCGGTGTTCATCACAAAAGCGTTCATGCGTTAACTCAGGACATCCTGGCTGTGAACAAGGTCGCCTTGGTTTCCTTGGCATAACTTTCACCTCCAAACAAAAAAGCCCCCGCAGGATTTCTCCCACGAAGGCTTGCGATATTTCGTCTATATTAATACCATAACATGCTCAAAGTCAAAAAGCGTCCGCAATATTACTCACTTGAAAATTCAAAGGGTATTTTGATTCACTTTGATACTTTTTCCATACTACCACTATAACCTGCGTAATGTCTAAATGCATCCGCGATTTTACTCACTTGCCATAAAGCAGTAGTGTCAACCTATCCAACGCTCTATTCTTTTTGTTGTAGGCAGATGACCTTTCAATCTTAAAGTAATCACAAATCGTATGCACAGCATCGGTTCGTCTTTGGTCTTCCACCATATAAAATTCATACAGAACAAACTGTTCATCTTCCGTTAACTCATCCCAAGCAGGCTGGAACCAATTCATATATTCGATGGCCTGTCTTAATCTTTCTTTCAGCACATCAATTTTATCGATGCTATATGCAATACGATTTTCATTTGCTTTTGGATTGTGTACGGAAGGCATGCCATCATTCACTGGTGCACTTGGGGACAACATTCCGTCATGGAGGATTGCAATGTCGTCATCGGTATTATCTATAATGTGTTTCATACTATTATAATCTTTTATCACATCAATCGTTGCTGCTCGTTTATCTAGGTAGTGCCATACAATATTCATACAGGAATTCCCCCTTTTAACGTTGCTTTCACCGCATCAATGAGTGCTGACTGCGTATTATTCTTTTTATTTAAAGCATCCATCACACGCTCGTCCATTGTTTCTTTAGCGATTAAATGATGGATAATCACTGTGTCTGTTTGTCCTTGCCTATACAGCCTTGCATTTGTTTGTTGATATAACTCCAAGCTCCAAGTTAGTCCAAACCATACGAGGGTTGAACCACCCGCTTGTAAATTTAAACCATGTCCTGCCGATGCTGGATGGATGGCTGCAATTTGAATCTTTCCATCGTTCCATTTCTTAATCGAATCACTACTTGTTAAAACTTCTACCTTAAATCGGTTTTGTATTCGGAGCAGGTCGTGTTTAAACCAATAAGCAATTAATACTGGTTTACCATTTGCTGCTTCAATGATATCTTCTAGCTTTTCGAGTTTTCGGTCATGTATTTGAGTGACAGAACCGTTATCATCGTAAACTGCACCATTTGCCATTTGAAGAAGTTTATTTGATAAAGCCGCTGCATTTGAAGCGGTTATGTCCTCCCCTTTTATCGTTGTAATCAAATCACGTTTCATGACATCAAGCGTTTCTTTTTCTTTCTGATTTAACGAAACAGGCATTTCATTCATGACTAAATCGGGTAGTTTTAAATAGTCCGTCCCTTTCATGCTGATAGTGATATCGCTTATTTTTTCATATATCGCTTCTTCCGCCCCTGGTTTTGGTTTATATGAAAAAATCATATATTGATTTCTTTTGTCAGGATCAAAGTATGATTCTCTGAAACGTCCGATGAACTTCCCTAATCTTTCACCCATATCAAGTAATCGGTACTCCGCCCATAAGTCCATTAAGCCATTCGATGAAGGTGTTCCTGTTAAACCAACTATTCTTTTAATATTAGGTCTCACTTTCATCAAGCTTTTAAAGCGTTTTGATTGATGAGATTTAAACGATGATAATTCATCAATAACGACCATATCAAAATTAAAATCGATACCGCTTCTAGCAATCAACCATTCTACATTTTCACGATTAATGATATAAATGTGGGCATCTGAATATAGTGCTTCTAAGCGCTCTTTTTCTGTCCCAACAGCAACTGCATAAGTTAATCCTTTCAAGTGACTCCATTTTTCAATTTCTTCTGGCCACGTATTTCTAGCAACCCTGAGCGGTGCGATTACTAAAACCCTATCAACTTCAAATCGTTCTAACATCAATTCATAAATAGCAGTCAGTGTAATCACACTTTTACCGAGACCCATTTCAAGAAATATTGCCGTTATAGGATTTTCTATAATAAAATTTGTTGCAAACTCCTGATATTTATGTGGCTTGAATTTCATCCAACATCCCTCCAATACTTTCAGGATCATCTAGACAAAAGACGATAAAACCTAGTGATTCTAACTGCTGTTTTCTTTTCTGCTGAAGCGGTCTGAGTTTCTTCCCAGGTGCCTTCACTTCAACAAAGCCGATTTTTCCGTTTGGCAGTAACACTAACCGATCAGGCAATCCATCAAAACCCGGAGATGTAAGTTTAATAGATAAACCCTTCATATTTCTAACTGCTTCACTTAACTTTAACTCGATAGTTTTTTCCCGCATTCCAAACTCTCCTGTTCCAAACGTTTTTAAACTTTCTTACGCGCGTATATGCGTATTTGCGTGATTTAACCCTATATTCTTATATTTTCCTAATATCATATTTTTCTTGGAACATTGGAACAAGTTTTTCACAAACCCTTATACAACATAGGTTGATTGCTGTTCCTAACTATGTGACGAACTTCTTATATTTTGTTCCAGGAACATAATATTCTGTTCCAATGTGATGTTTTTGTTCCAAACTCGATTTTTTGGAACGTCACTTTTTTAATTCATACACCCACTGCGTTCCGTAAATGGGAAGTCTCTTTTTCTTTGATAAACCTGTCCAGCCACCAATGCTGGCCATAATGGTTGATATTTCGTTACCATCTATCCGTCTTAAATTGGAACGTTCCTTTTGGAAACATTCACACCAAATCTCCATATTAGAAACATGCTCCCGTTTCCAAACACCTTGTTTTGGACTATCACCAAATTCAGTTCCATTGATAAATGCTCTACGTTCAAATAAGTCCATATCGTCCCAATCATCAGGAAGTAGAGTTTCTAAATATTCACGAACCAACCCTTCTCGCTCGTCCGATTCCATCGCCATTCGCTGTTCTTCTTTTGCTAACTGATCAATATCATGTTCAAGGTACAGCTTTTCACCCTGCTTCACGTATTCGAGTGTTTCTGCCCATATTTGCAGCACTTCTTCTTCAGTTACTTCCCACGATTTCTTTACTCCATCGCCTGGAGTTTTCACAGGCCAAAATCGTCTGTTACCTGTCGTATCCCTTAAATAACCTTTTTCAGCATTAGTTGTTCCAAAGAATACACATTGCCTTAAATGTGGTGTAACTCTTTTTGCAAAACTCGCTCGATAAATGTCGTTTTGTCGTGAAAGGAAACTCCTCAGTGTTTCTACTTCTGCTTTTTTAAGTCCAGCAAGTTCTCCGATTTCAATGATCCAGTAACCTTGTAATTTCTCAGCAGCTGTCTTATCTTTTGTGTCCGATAAACTTAAGCTGTCCGAAAACCATTCACCACCAAGCCTTGCAATAAGCGTACTTTTCCCGACTCCTTGAGGTCCGTTTAAAACGAGGATTGAATCAAATTTAATGCCAGGTGTGAGAACTCTAGATATTGCCGCACATAATGTTTTCCTTGTTACAGCACGAACATATGGATTATCATCCGCTCCTAAATAATCAATTAATAACGTATCGACTCGTGGCACTTTATCCCACTCGGGCAATTCATCGAGATAATCTCGAATCGGATGATAAGACCTATCATCAGCTACTTTCGCAATTGCAATATCATAATTTCTAGCTGAGAACGTTCCATAGTGCGTATCAACATAGCTAACAAGCTGAGCATCATCCGCATCCCGCCAATATTTAGATGGGTGCGACCAAGGAACAGGACTAACAATCTCCAAGTTGTCTGATAGCTCATTAAAAACAATACCTTGAAGGTTTTCATCATGTTCCAATATTAAGGTAAGATTTCTAAGTGTATTTTTAACTGCGCCTGTTTTATCAAGCTCAAGCTGTCCTTCCCAGTCATCTTCCGTAAACTCGATTTCTGCTTGTTCTTTTCGTTCTTCTGCAAACTGCACCTTTACCTGCTCATCCTTTAAAGCAAACTCAGTCATAGCCTTAAAGGATGGAAGTTTTGTTACTGCGGTTGAATAAGATGTTTTGTCATCTAAATCTTGAAACAAATGTAATCGAACTAGGTCAAATGCATTGTGTAAGTTCCCTGAAGCAGGATCTGTTGCATGATGGCTATAAGCAAACTTTCCGTTATATACAACGACCCCTGCAGACGAATCAGCTGGTATATAATCAAATCTTCCTTCCATCAAACTTGGTTCATACACATGCGACAAAAAACTATCAATGGCTTCTTCGATAGAATAAGCCCTACAAAAAGCGCCAATAATACCATCCTTCTCTAGAGGATCAGCCTGTCTTTTAATATTCCTTTGTACAACTTCGGATTGCCTTGACGATACAGGCCATGTTGTCGTATCTCTCCAATCGTCATATTTCGACAAATAGAAATCAGGATCTAATAACTCACCATCTTTTTGCTCGAAAATGAATTCACCATTTGACGGTGTCGATGGCCAGTACATTAATCTTGAGGGTTCATATGTTGTATCATCAAAATAATCAATACCGATTTCTTTTGCGACCATTCTTGCGACCGCTGGATATTCATCTTCCGAAACATCACGTTTAAACGGAATAATTAGACGTAGCCTTGGTTTTTCAGGAGTGTGTTTATGTGTTGAATATACGCAGCATTTAAAATCATAAAGAAGTTCAATTTGATCCCAAATACCAGGTACTGCGTAGTCCATATCAAGGGTAAGAAGTGAACGTGACAAAACATGTCCGTTCCTTCTTTTCCCCTGCTTTAAAGCACCACCAACAAAGCCACCAACATCTTTTGTTGCATCTTGTTTTGCACGATTCATTTTTCTATATTCATCTACCGTTTCAGTTGTACGGATTGTCTGATTTACAAGATTAATAAACTCGTCCCACGTTACATCTTTGTTCTTCCACTTTCTGTCCATTCGACTATTTCCGACAGCTATTTTCATATCGATTACCTCCAATGCTTAACTGTCCATTTCAATTTTAGGTAAGATGCCTTTTGCTTTTAGTAAGTCATAAATAAACAATCGACCTTTTTGCGTCCAATACGTATGAACTTTTGAACGATCATATCCATTGCTATCTTTATATGTGTGAGTTTTTGTTGTTGTATATCCAAACTCAGCATGGTTTTGATATAGCAACCAAATCTTCCCTTGTTTATATTGAACCCCTTGTTCGTGTAAGTATTTATTTAACCAGCGAGCAGATTTTCCATAATCTTTGGCAATCACTGAAATTGCAACTGCGTCCTCACAATTTAAAACAACATCGTAATAACTTGCTTTGGGTTTCATTTCAACAATTTGCTGTTCCTGGACTTTCACTGTTTCTGATAATTGATTATTTTTTAACCGTTCTGCCTTTAATTCTTCCAGTGCTTTAATCAAAATATCTGGATTAGCTAATACCTCATCCACTGCGTACAATCCATGTTTTCGAATAGATGGAAGAACGTCATGCGTAATCCATCTTCTAAATTTTTTAGCATTTGGTTTATTTGAGCGAATAATCAACGTGTATAAACCACTTTCATTTATACAAACCATATTTTGCGGCCCGCCAAGGGTGTCCACCTTTATCGGCTCCCTTTCATCAGCATCAAGTTTTTCAACAGCATCACGATGTTTTGATATACCTAAGACTTCACAAACATCCTTTGCAACCCACCATGGATTGCCTTCCTTTAATACCGTTCTAACTGAACTGCCTTCAAAATCAAATACTTTTAAATTGTTCATCATATTAATGAACCTCCTACAAATAGTTGTAGAGTAAATAAATTTACCCTCACCTATATGCGAAGAAAAAGGGGTATTCGAACCCCTCTAAATTAATCTTTTTTATAGAAGTTTGTATCAAACCCATCCGCACGTAATTCTAGCGTTTCTGCCCAAGGTGGAGATAGACTCATTAAATCACTGATATATTCGACCGTTACATCGTTTGGTGCTTCAATGACAATTTCATCATGTATGTGCATGACAATTCGAAAACGTTCATCATGAACACGTTGTAAAGCAAAACATAATAAATCTCTTGAGACAGCCTGGACAATGTTCTCGACAAACTTGGGACCATAGCTGAAAATTCGCTCCCACTTCTTTGTTGCACCAATACCTTCATACGAAACAGACTCATTTCCAAAACTGTTTATCCCTATTCTTGGCTTTACATAGGAAAGCCATCTGCCCGAAGGTAAACCTATGAGTAACATGCCACTCTGATATTCAAATTTTATTCCATGAGTTGCGTGGGACTTTCTTTTACGCACAGTTTCCTTTGCTGCCCGGTCAACATCCCACCAAAACTTAACAATCCTTGAATTCGACTGCCGCCAAACATCAACAAGGGGCTTCAATTCCGATTCTTCCAAACCCATATTGGTTGCTCCCATTGACTTCAATGCACCAACTGAACCGCCATAACCAAGTGCCAATTCGGCAATTTTCCCTTTCTGTCTTAATGGACTGTCCTTTGTAATTTCATCTATCGGCACTTTAAACATTTGTGCAGCTGAAGCCTCGTAAATTTTCCCATGTGATGCAAACACTTCATTTCGCCAAGTTTCGCCTGCAAGCCAGGCAATCACACGTGCTTCAATCGCACTAAAGTCAACGATTATGAAGCGATTGTTCCGAATAGGAACAAATGCGGTCCTTATAAGCTGAGAAAGTACACTCGGAACAGATTCATATAAAATTTGTAAGGCCTCAAAATTACCTTGTTTCAATAAAGCACGTGCTTCATCTAAATCAGATATATGGTTTTGTGGTAGGTTCTGGACTTGAATTAACCTTCCTGCAAATCTCCCCGTACGATTTGCACCGTAAAACTGAATCAATCCCCTCGCTCGTCCATCACGACAAACGACATTTTCCATGGCTGCGTATTTTTTCACGCTGGATTTTGCCAGTTGTTTTCTCAGTTGAAGCACTTCTTTAATTTCACCTTCATTGGTTTCAATTAAATGTGTTACTGCTGCCTTATTTAAACTATCTGTTTCTACACCTTTTGTTTGTAACCATTCACGCATTTGTTTGACAGAGTTCGGGTTTTCTAGCTTAGTAATTTCCTTCATACGACTGATTAACTCGCTGCGAATTAAGTCATCACACTTAATAGCCTGAGTAACTAACTCCAAATCTAGCTTTATTCCCCTATCATTTATTAACTGATCAAGAAAATAGTTATCCCACTCTGCTTCGGGCATCGGAAATTTTGATAGTTTATCTTGTATCGCAATTTCCGTTTCCACATCACGTTTGTTATATGCTACAAAACTGTCCCATTTGTTCGGATCGTGTTCTTTTAGATTTCTTGTTCGGCCGCCATTTGTTTTTGTTGGCTTACAAGGGATAGAGAAAAAACGAATTAAATCTTTCCCTTCCGACAGCTTTTGTTTATCCGCCCCCGTAACCATTGCAGCTCCTTCTAAAGATAACGGTAAACCTAAATAAGCAGACCACACCATTGTGCAACGCCAATCAACAGGTGATAAATCTCGCTTAAAATGTTTACTTAAACAAATCCGTTCAAACTGAGCATTAAAGGCCCATTTCGTTATATTTTCATTAAATATCGCTTGTTCAATTTCAGACGGGATAGACTCACCGTTTGCCAAATCAATGACTTGAACAGGTCCACTATCCACACTGTAAGCAAATAGCATTACTTCAAAATCATCTGCCTCCACATAGCGATAGACCCCGCTTTTAGCGAGGTCCACACCACTATACGTTTCAATATCGATGTTTATTGTTTTCATGATAAGAAGTCATCATCCACATCAGTAGCAAAATCTACCGATGCATCTGTTCGACCACCTAATGGCTCCCCATCACGAATCTTTTGAATGTTACCAAGGCCGCAAGCAATCCCCCGGTTACCATTTGAGTTAAATGCGTAAAAATTTATACTTACGCGAGCATACACTCCTGAATAAACTTCTGAACGCTCTAAAATTGGATTAATATCAGCATCTACAATCTGTGGTGGTGTAATGCTGTTTGCATTAACAAAGAAACTATCCGCATACGCTTCATCATCTGAACGGTCAATATCTCCATCACGAAGCGGTAATTTTAACGACTGCTTGTTTGGAATTTTCCCGCCAAACTTTCCACGGCCTTCTTCAATTGCAGCATCTACTGCTTTTTCAATTGCTTCTAAAGTTTTCATATCACTTTTTGGAATAATCACACTCACACTATATTTTTCTTTTCCACCATTGATTGACTTTGGCTCCCACACATTTGCATAAGATAAACGCACTACCCCTGTAATTACTTTTGTTGGATTTTTAACTGTTTTCGACATAATTATTTCTCCTCCATAAATTCATTTTTAGCTGTTGATATATTTATTTCTGGACGCTTATCCGTTACTGGAACAAGCGTTGGTTTTCCTTTTGGCTTAGTAATGAAATCACCAAGTAGTTCATTAAACTTCTTTTTACCCATCAGTTTTTCCATGTTGGTTATGGTCAGCAGACTTTGCTTATAAATATCTTCATAGCCTGCCTTCTTTGCAGCTTCAGCTACTGCTTCTTCATCTGTATATTTACGATTAGATCTACCTTCTACAACTTTAAAGCCTGTCCACTGTTTTCCTTGCTGAACAGCAGCATTCGTTGCATAAGCAAATATTTCATTCGCCCATTTAGTAAGGTCTTTTACATGAAGTAAGATTTCAGCAATTTCAACATCTGTTAATAAGGGTGACTTTTTAAACTCAAATTTTGCTACCTTCAAATTTTCTTCCGCCCTTGCCCTGCACTCCACAGATGCCCTACAAAACCTACACCATTCACCAGGCTTAAATTCACCATCTCCATTAAATGCTAAATCAGCTTTTGGTTTAAGTGTGCTTTCCGCCCAATCTATTAGACTGGTCTTGGATATTTCAAAGGTTGAGATGTTTTCACGCCTCGGTTGATAGATGGTCATTTTTACTGTATCAATGTCATAAATCGTATCGAATAGATTAAGTGCTCCAAGTGCATAAAGCATCATTTGCGGATTATTTTCCGCTTCAACTAAAACACCTTGTCCATATTTAAAATCAATAACATGAACTACATCGTCTGCAACAATCACACAGTCCCCTGTTCCAAAACCTTCTGGGACATAATTCGAAAAGTCCAATCGCTGTTCAATCAGAAGAAGTGGATCTTTCGTTATTTGTTTTACTGCCGCTAGTTCTTCCAAGATAAACTGGACATACTCATCGGTATAACGTTCCATCTCTTCAGAATCATAAATGGATATTGGTTTCTTCGTTGGAATCTTTAACGCTTCTCTAAGCTTATGTTCCCCCAGTTCATGAGCGGCTGTCCCTTCCTTAGCCGCTTCACCACTAGAATCTTCAAACTCTAATTCAAGGCGAGCCGATGGAGTACAATTCATCCATCGATGTGCCCCTGAAGCGGATAAAATAGCATGTTTCGTCATTGCAATTCCTCCGCATCTTTCATCAATGCTTCATAGTCTTTTTCTTCAATCTCACTTAGCTTGGTTGCACCGTATTTTTCAAGCAACTTTTTAATATCTGCCGTAAAACCTGCTTGGCTCTTTTGTGCAAGTAACGTACGAACTTCTTCAAGCGATATTTTTTTCTTTTTCGGCTTTGCCTTTTTAACTGGTGTTTTTTCTTCCGTTCGTGGTGATTCTTCATTACTCGCCAACACTTCAGCAATCGTCTGAAGTGAGCCAGCTAAATTTTGTAAATCAGTGACCACATCAAGAAGTAATTTTGTTCTACTCATATTAAGCTTCACCGCCTTTCCGAGTCTCTTTTATTTCCACTGTTTCTACTGAGTTTCCAGGTGTTATCACGAGTAGATTTACTTTCTTACCAAACAGTAAATCTAGCATTCGGCTACGCACTGTTTTGCGCTTACCTTCAACCACTCTCGTTTTTTCACCATTTTCATCTTTAACATTGATGATTACCTTGTGTTTTAGACTCATCTGGAAACACTCCTTTCTAAGGGTTTTATTTCGTCCCTTACTAGTAAGCGAAAAATCATGCCCTTTCGAACCCCTTTTTTAAAATAAAATTTAAAAGGCTCAATTAAGAGCCCTTTCTTATCAGTTTTTCTAATCTTCTGTATATTTTATTTAAACGATTTCTGATAGCCGCTTCAGTCACATCTTCTTCGGCTGCAATCTCAACGTTTGTTTTTTGTTCATAAAATTTCTTTTGTATCGTTCTAAATTGTTTATCTGTTAACTGACCCATTGCTTTATGCAATTGTTCGATTAACTTTTGTTTCTCTTCATAGTTCTCCATTTCCAAAATTTCATTAAACGGATCTGCATCCCAATCTGCTAAATGTTTGTTATGTTCAGCTTTTGAATCTCCGTTTTCATCTACATAAGATTCTAAATTACAAGCAATTCGGTAATCATAGCGGCGACCTTCGTCCACTTCCTGATCATCTTCAGAATGTAAATATTCAATATTAACCTCTGTTACACCATTTTCTCCTGGTACGATGGTTGCTATCTTTTTACCTCCTGAATAGTAAATATAAGATTCTCTGTTCTTTTGGCTTGTTTTGTACTTTTTTGTCATTGTTTGGCATCCTCTCCGCCAATTTGCGGAGGGCAAAGGATGCAAACAATGAAGAGCTTGTCCTTTAGTAACCTGACCTTTACTTAAAAAAGTGCGCAACAAGGTAAGGGTACTAATATTGAGACACTACAATCCTGGTGTGGATTGCGTACTTCAATATGTATCCTTTGCCCTTATTGCAAATCAGGCATTTGATATTTTTTTAATAGAAATCTGATTTAAAGAATTAACTAAATTTCTATTAACTTTATTATCTCTTTTTAAAAAAATAATTAGAATATGAAAAATCACTCATTACTTTAATTAAAAGTAATGAGTGATATAATGTTATTAAACTTATTAATATATAAAGTGATTAATTTTCTATATATTACTAATTATTAATTGAAAGTAGTGAAGTGAAATGACAAAAGATGCTTTTATGAGTGCATTTACATTTGAAAGTTTTAAATGTGAAGTTAGTTTTAATGAAATTGTAGATACATATACTGGGGATAAAACAAAGGAACTTGTCTTACGAAATAATAGTGAAAAATTCCGCGCAGCATATCTTTATGGGGAAGGCTTAAAAGAAATTGGTAGAGGAAAAAGTGGTGAAAAAAACAACATATTAGGAGAGTTTATAGGCATTAAGAAAAATGACTTAAATTCAATGATGTCATTTTTTAAAAAGTATGGATTTTTATTTCCTCTAAAAAATTACGAACAATTTGTAACTTTTCAAATAAAAGATGTAAATTATATAAAAGACAATCTAGAAGCTTTAATAAACATCTTTAGTGCCCAGGATACAGACAACATTGATTATAGAACTTTATTGGATTCGGTTCTTTTTCTGTTACTACAGAAAGAAAAGGTTATAAAAATCAATGACAACACTTGCTATAAATCTTCGAATAAAGACTTATTGCATAACATTAATAATGCAAATAAGATACGATTTGATGACAACAGCAACACAATACAAATTCCTAGAGATGATGGCGGGACAGTGCCAGCATTCGAAGTTAAGGATTATCTTTTAGGTGAGGGTATAAATGTGGTGATTATTGAAGAATACGAGAATTTAATGCAGGATGATGATTATTCATTATCGTTTCTAAAACAAATTGTAAAGGCCTACGTTAGTAAAAAAACAACTATTTTTAGTGAAGATGAATGTTTGATTATTGATTTTTTATATCATTTTTCAAGAAGAATCTCTATCATCATCCCAGAAGATATTTCATTAAATACACTATTTCAGGAAGTGGTATATGAAACATTTACTAAAAGGAAGAATGATGATTTAAAACAAGCTTTATTAAAAATATCAAAGTATTTAATTGAAAAAGAATTGAATCACTTTTTATCGGAAATCAAGCCAAAGTATGATGCGGACACGATGCGTCCCAACTGGAAATTACCTTCTTTATTTTCAGCAATGTATTTGTCACTTTTTTACTTAGATTCTAATCAAGCTATGTACAGGGTTTGTCAAAATATAAATTGCAATCAATTATTTTTAGTATCCAAAACAAACCAAGTTAAAAAGTACTGCTGCGTTTACTGCACTAATGCTGTATCACAAAGGAGATATAGGCAAAAAAAATAGAGTGGAAACTTTTATTAGTTCCCACTCTTTTGCATTTTTTTATTTCGTATTAGACTATCCTTAATTGCATCTGATAACTTTTTAATTTCCTGTCGATTTGGCTTAGTAGAATTTGCCATTAATTTTTTTACATCTATTAGTATCCCCTGCACACGTTCATAATCTTTATCCGCCTGTTTCCAATCGGCAACAGCTTCGCCAATAGAATAATAGTTTTCATTTCCCCCAAGTCTATTATCATATAGATTGAATGGTAATAAAAATGCATTAAGTATCTGTTTATTATTCTTCCTATCCTTAATAAACTTTGAGTTTTCAGCTATATATTCTGCATATGTTATCTGTTTATTTATGGACGTAGAACGTGGTAAATCGCTCACTCTTCCAGTCACACCGTACTTATAATATTTTGCATCCAATACCGCGATACTTTCATCAGTAATCATAATAGTATCTGGTTCAAGTGCTGCATTATCTCTATCACCAACACGTAGTTTCCAGTTAGTTTTAGGGAAATAATAGCCTTTATTAGACTCGCCATAAGTCTCATCAATTAATTTTTCCCAAACATATTCAAAATTGTTAGTTCCAAAATAAAACTCTTCCGGATCATCTGCACTATTTCTGAATTCAATAATTGCCAACATGCTTTGAAATAATTGCTTTAAAGAATCTTCATTTGTTTTCTCTAGTTTTTGTCGCAAAATAGTTTGATACATTTTAAGGTTTGGATTTCGAACATTAGCAGGTTGCGGTAACCTTTGCTTATAAATCCATCCCAATTTCATAAAGCTTTCATATACACAAAACTTATTTATTTCAGTGATAATATGTTTATCAGTATCACTATTTTTTCGAACCATTAAATTAGGATATACAAAACCTGTTTTTTGAGCGATAGGAGTCACTCTTCTTATAGTTTGTTTCATACTTACAGGGCCAGACGTTCCTTGAACATATACTTCTTCATTTTCCATATAGTAATCATAATCTAAATAATATCGCATTACTCGAAAGTATGCTTGGACTGGAAACCTAACTGTTTTTAATACTTGATTAGAAGAAATTTGCGAAACCCTAGACTGTTTATCATTATAAGCAGACAAAACCGATATCAAGTCAATAATATCATCGCGTAAGTTTTCTTCTTTTTTTGAGATATTATATCCTATAGGGAAATTCACACTAATTTCATGCTTGTCTCCCTTAATTTCTGATTTGATACCTACAAATGTATCTCCTTCTTTATTCGTTGCATTTCTACAATAACTATTCAAAGTTTTGGATAACACTACATCAGTAAAAGGCTTACTCATCCTCACTATCCCTTGAATCTAATGTTCTAAACAAATTTTCTTTTATGTCTTGATTGAACACATTGAATCTTTCTTCACCAACAGAATAGTTAAAAGTATCCAAAACTTTTTCTAAGCTTTTATATTCAACATCAAACAGTTCATCTCTACTGAATTTGAATGCATCATCCCAAAGATATTTAATAACTTTATCCCCAAATCTTGAATTCAAATCCTTAATAGCTTTATCGATTTTATCTGTATCTCTATCATTAATACCATATTTTTGTATTACATCATCAAGATTTTCTTCTTTACTATAGTATTTTAAAATTTCTTTTGTTACAAAGTAAGCACCTAATCTCTTATCCTCTGACGATAATGTAGCAGCACTACTTGTAATAATTTGGTCATTAATAACTGTATTGAATCTTTCCCATGTCACACTTGTATCAAGTATTGATTTTGAAGCATGTTCAGCCTTTGCTACATCATTTTCAATCATCTTCATATCCCATCTTCTTTGAAATGCAGTATCTAAAGTAAATACATTTTGATCTGCTGTATTCATTGTTGCTAGAATATATAAATTAGATGGAAGGTAGATAGGCTTTTCTTTCTCATCGAACACTTCATTAGCTATATTGTAATTGGTAATCTCATACGAACTTTTTCCATCATCATCTCTATCAAGTAACTGGAATATCTCTCCAAATATTGCTGGAGCATTACCTCGATTAATTTCCTCAATAACAAGATAGTAGTGGTCTCCAGGATTTTCAATCGCCTTTTTAAGTACTCTTGTAAAAGGACCAGGTGTGAAGTCGTAAGTAATTACTTTATCGTCACCCTCCCCCTTTACTGTTGGTAATATTTGTCCAACAAAATCCGTGTTCATATAATCTGGGTGGAAAACCACTCGTTCCATAAATTTAAAATCATTACAGTATTCCTTTTCAATTTTATAGCTTTTACCTGAACCGGGGACACCATATAGTAAAACGTTATTCCCACCCTTTACTCGATCAACATAATCACTTTTCGATTCATGTACTTCTTGTATTTCTTGAATAGTAACCTTTGGAATGTCATAATATGCACAAAAGTTCTCATATGAAAAACGTTCGAAAAATTCCTTTTCATCCATGTTATTTTCCATAGGTAGAGTTGAATTCACTTTTTCTATGATGCGATTCAATTCATCTATATTGTTTTCAATAATGAAGAGTTCATCGTTTTCATTTAACGATATTGGATAGCCATAAGCCTGAATAGCATTCTTTAAAATATCACTACTTTTCCCATCACCAAAATATTTTGTTGAGAAGTCTTCAAAGTGCATCCTATTACTTTCCGAATTTAACAACTCATTAGCAATCGCTACAAAAATAGAAATAGGCGGATCTTCTGACTTTACATAAGGATTTGGAGCTACATACATTTTAAACCAAAAATGTAAATACCTCTCTAAGTTTTCATCGTCAAAAGAATATAAATAACTTTGAACTTTAAATTTTTCTCCACGACATTCGAGCCCTAATTGACAAGCGTGTTGATATGCAGTTCGTTTATAGCCTCTCAGCTTCTCTTCTATTTGATCTATCGCTTCCAATCGTGGAATGTCATATGTCATATCTGGATATATTTTTAAAATCGTTTTTAAATTATCTAAAGTGAAGTTTCTCCACCTGGCTAATGGAGTATATCCCATAGTTTATTCCCCCTTCTTCAAATTTGGATAGTATTCTAATATTTTATCTACAATTGCTATTAAAACATCTACAACTATTGAATTTCCCGCCTGTTGATAAGCTGGGGTGTCAGCAACAACAATTTTAAAACTATCGCAAAAACCCATCAATCTCAAACATTCCCTAGGAGTTAACTTTCTTAACCGACCTTCTGTTGTTACATAATTATCTACACCAGCTCTATGCATTTTATGCATAGAGGTTAACAACGGTCGGGCAACATCTAAATCTGTTTCAGGACGTGAATAAAAACCTTTTGTTCCAGATGATAATACATATTTTTTAACCTTTTCCGACAAAAAGTATTTTTCTAAATCCTGAATTGTTTTTTCTTTGTCTTTGTTTTCTTCAACAAATACAAAGTCACCATGCCAATTAAATTGCTGATTCTTTTTTTGACACAATTGAATATCACCATCAATTTGTGTATAACGTTTATCTAAGTTCTTTTTATCTGTTACAAAATTAACACCTTTTTGTGGTAAGAAGTATTTACCCGAAACATTATCAATTAAATAGTCTTGCATTGTTTTATCTAGTTTAATTGGTTCAGGGAATTTAAACTCTTTTATTTTTAAATCCTTTCTAAATCCAACTACAAATAATCTTTCCCTATTTTGTGGTACGCCGTAATCTTTCGCATTTAAAATAGCATCGTGCCAATCATAGTTAAGTTCGTCAAATACATCCTTCATTGTTCTCCAGGTATTTCCGTCATCATTACTTAAAACTGCTTTGACATTTTCATAAATAAATACCTTGGGTTGTATCTCCTTAACAAGTCGAGCAAATTCATAAAATAGGGTTCCTCTCGTATCTTCTAGTCCCCTTTGTTTCCCAACTAAACTAAAGGATTGACAAGGACTCCCTCCAACAAATAAATCTACCTGGTTATGATACTGCCTTCCATCTAAGAATGAAGCATTCCAATGAAAATGCTTTGGGTCTATATTATAATTGGCCATATAAGATTCTCTAACTCTATTTCGACTCTCTTGGCCTTTATAAAGCCTATTTACATATGCATTTTTCTCCTCAAACGACTCGATATTTTTCAGGTCTTCCAAGACTGCGGATGTATTAATTTTCTCATGCAACATAGAAAGTGCATCTGACACTTCTCTTAACACCTTAACCGTTTGTTTAAATTCAGTAATATCAACTAGTTTTGTATACTCATTACCTTGTGTCATATTTTTGAAATACTCACTTACGACAAAATCACCACCATAAATTCTTTTATAATCAGCTTCTATTTTAATAAATGATTTTTTTGCTTCAATAAATTTATGCAGCGGTGAATAGTTATCAGATTCATAAACTTTTATCCATTTCGCATAAGCCTTGTGAACATTTTCGTTAAAGTAATCTCCTTCAATAAAATTTGAAAGTAACTCTTTAGATAAATCTATCAAGTTTTCCTGATAATCTATTTCAGTTATAAAATCTTTATACTTTTTATTTATACTCAAAAAATTATTTGCTAATTCAATAGTGTACTCATCTTGATTGGATTCTAAATTTGTTGAAATTTTATCAATTAATTTTTTTAAAACATCAATTTCAACCTCAATTTCATCGATTTCAGGTAATATTTTTTCACTTAATACATCAATATCACCATTATCACACGCAAATACTATTTCGTGAGGTAATCCCATTCTTTTCAATGCATGTTCAATTGCACCAATTCCGCTAAACACAGTTGCTAATTTAATCATTAAAAAATCTCCTTATCTCTATCGAGATCATCCTTAATAATCTCCATTATATCCCCAACATCACACTCTAACGTTTTGCAAATTTTTGTTATAGATTCCATTGAGACTGCTTCGTTTTTCCCCATCTTAGCTATAACATTACTACTTACACAAGCAGCATTTTTTAGTTGTGTCTTATTCATATTTCTATCTATTAATAATTTCCACAGTTTGTTATAAGAAACACTCATAACGCACCATCCCTTTATATTACTTATAGTTCTTTACTGAGTATTTATTATACCGTATCTCTATCTATAATGAAATATTCTTAGCTTATATCAATATTTATTTGATTTCAGATGATAAAATTGCAGTTTATTCATCCTATCAACTCCCCTAGCCAAAAGCCATTCTATCAACTCAACCCTACTTTTACCGAAAGCCAGGATCCATTTTCAGTAAAATAAAAATAAGATTCCCCAGCTTGGACATTCTCCAAAATCACTGGAAAACCTTATTCTATCAATGTTTTAATTCTTCTTATTCATCCACCCTAGACATCAACGCCACACACTCCACATGACTCGTTTGGGGAAATTGATCAACGGGTTGGACTTCCTTCGTGCAATAACCATGTTCCTCCAAAATCCGTAAGTCCCTAGCTAATGTTGCTGGGTTGCAGGAGACATAAACGATTCGCTCTGGGTTCATATTTGCCATTGCCTTCAAAACTTCAAGGTCACAGCCTTTTCTCGGTGGGTCAACGATAATCACATCTGGCCTAAGACCTTCAGAATACCAATTGGGCATCACCTGCTCGGCTTTACCAACAACAAATTCTACATTTTCAATCCCATTAATTTCAGCATTTTCTCTTGCGTTTTGTATTGCTCCGTCTACCACTTCAACTCCATACACTTTTTTTGCCTTTTTCGCTAAAAATAACGAAATTGTTCCTATGCCACAGAAAGCATCAATCACAATATTATCTGCTCCGACATTGGCATATTCCAGTGCTTTTTCATACAACACTTTCGTTTGTTCAGGATTGACCTGATAAAAAGATTCTGCTGAGATTTTAAATTGTAAATCATCAATAGTATCAACGATATAAGGTTCACCAAAAATCACCCGTGAAGTTTTTCCCATAATGACATTCGTTCGTTCGCTATTCACATTATGGATAATAGATTTCACGGAGGAATCCTGCTCAACTAATAACTTTACAAATTCCGCTTCCAGAGGTAAATTCTTCGTACGAGTCACTAAAATAATCATCGTATCACCTGTGGAAAAGGCCGTCCTTACGATAATATGTCGTAATACCCCTTGATGATTCTTTTCATCGTAGGCGGAAATTCCAAGTCCTTCAGCAATCTTCCTTACCTTATCAATCATCTTATCGCCACGCTCATTTTGAATGATACATGTGTCCATATTTTCAATAATACGGTGACTTCTGGCTTGATAAAACCCAGTAATCAATCCATCTTTTCCCTCACCGACAGGCATTTGAATTTTATTCCGATAACGCCACGGATGTTCCATTTCTAAAATAGGGTGAACAGGTACATCCGGCAATCCAGCTACCTTATTCATGACATTAAGTACTTGATTCCGCTTCATTTCCCCCTGCAAAACAGCACTCATATGCTGCAATTGGCATCCACCACATTGATAATAAACATCGCACGGGGCTGTCACTCTCTCGGGACTTTTCTTTAATAATTTCAACAGTTTCCCATAAGCATATCTTTTATTTACTTTCACAATTTTAACCGTTGCCCGTTCTGTTGGTAATCCATAAGGGACAAAAATTGGATAACCGTTTCGTTTACCAACACCATTTCCTTCATGGGTTAAGTCTTCAAAAGTTAATTCAATTATTTCATTTTTATGAACTGGCACATCTTGTTGAATCACATTAATCTTCCTTTTTTTCATTATTACTGGACAAAAATGTTTATTACTACAAAAGAAAAAGTAAGCCTTATTTTTTCAGCTTACTATACTCTTGTTGTATCATTATTTCACAGTGTTCATTTTATTTTTCCGACGTTCCTTAATTTTCTTTTCCCTTTCGAGAAACTCATTACTGACATAAAAAGAAAGATGCTGCTTCAAATTAACAATTTCACCCGGCAATTCCCCACCATATTCTCCATCGACATTTAACAACATTTTTTTCTTTGGTGAAATCTTAATATGTTTCGCCTGTGTATATAAAATATTTTCATTATCAATATGATTCCCACGAATACCAGCTGAAGCAATTCGTAAAAATTCACCCAAGTTTGTCTTTTTTAAAATAAGTAAATCAAAATAGCCATCATCAATTAATGCATCTGGGGCAAGTTTTTCAAATCCACCAACTGAATTCGTGTTAGCAACCAAAAACAACATAATATCTCCATCAAAAACTTTTCCATCATACTCAATGACCGTCGGAACAGGCTTTAATGATGGCAACATTTCAATACCTTTTATATAATAGGCAAGTTGTCCGATGGCGGCCTTTAATTTACTTGGTACGTCATACGTTAACTCGGTTAAATCCCCACCACCGGCAATATTCATGAAATATCGATCATTCACTTTACCAATATCTAATTTTTTTGCATTTTTTTCTTGCAGTATGATATCAACCGCTTTTTGAATATCTCTTGGTATTGAAAGGGCACGGGCAAAATCATTTGTTGTTCCAGCAGGAATGATCCCAATTTTGGGACGATACGATTCCTCGGCAATTCCATGGATGACTTCATTTATCGTTCCATCACCACCTGCGACGATGACAAGGTCATAACAGCGATCAACAGCGATTTTGGCGGCTTTTTTCGCATCATCAATACCAGTTGTTGCATGTGTCGATGTTTCATAACCTGCACGCTCAAACTTTTCTAGTACTGTTGGCAATTCTTTGCGAAATAATTCACGGCCTGATGTCGGGTTATAAATAATTCGTGCTCTTTGCAAGATGGCCCCTCCTTATAGACAGAAGATAGTATCCCCCATAAAATGCTCGTCCTATCTCATTATATTCTCTTTGACAAACTTTCATGCAAATTTAACACTACTTCAGTCATTGGCTAACCTTTAAACATTCAATTGGCAGAAGGAGACTACATGACTAAGCATGTAGCCTCTTTTTTTGAAATGTTAGCGTTTTTCTATTTCTTCTTTTAAAATTTGATTAACCATTTGTGGATTGGCTTGTCCTTTTGTTGCTTTCATCGTTTGTCCGACTAAAAACCCTAATGCTTTTCCTTTACCATCTTTAAAATCTGCCACTGACTGGACATTTTCATCAAGGACTTTTCCGATGATTTCACGTAATTGCCCTTCATCGGAAATTTGTACTAATCCCTTTTCTTTAACAATTTCCTCTGGGTCACCACCATGTTCAACTAAATCAGCAAAAACCTGTTTACCTATTTTAGAGGAGATGGTTCCTTTTTGAATTAAATGAATCATTTTCGCTAAAGCCTCTGGTGAAATTGCGACATCTTTGATTTCTTTTAAATGTTTATTCATATAGGCCGACAAATCGCCCATCATCCAATTAGATACCTGTTTGACATCTGCATTGTGTTTGATAGTCTCTTCAAAAAAATCAGCCATTTCTTTCGTTGCTGTTAAAACCCCAGCATCGTACGCGGGTAAATCTAGCTCATTCATATAGCGTTGTTTACGCTCATCGGGTAATTCAGGAATCGATGCTTTTATTCTTTCCTTCCATGCTTCACTAATCTCAATGGGCACGAGATCAGGATCTGGGAAAAATCGGTAATCGTCTGCATCACCTTTTATGCGCATTAAAATAGTCTTTTTTGACTTTTCATCGTAACGACGTGTTTCTTGCTCGATGATACCACCACTAGACAACACCTTCGCTTGACGTTTTTCTTCATATTCAAGGCCACTTCGAACGAAAGCAAATGAATTTAAATTTTTCAATTCAGTTTTCGTGCCGAACTCTCTCTGTCCAACAGGTCGCAATGAAATATTGGCATCACAACGAAGAGAGCCCTCTTCCATACGGACATCAGATACCCCTGTATATTGAATGATACTTTTCAATTTATCCAAATAGGCATAAGCCTCTTCGGGTGAGCGAATGTCCGGATCAGAAACGATTTCGATTAATGGTGTCCCTTGTCGATTATAATCAACATAGGAACCATCTTCCCCGTGAGTTAATTTCCCGGCATCTTCCTCTAAATGGATTCGTTCTATCCCAATTTTTTTCCTTACACCATCTACTTCAATTTCAATCCAACCATGCTCGGCTAACGGTTGTTTATCTTGAGAAATTTGATAGGCAGCCGGATTATCTGGATAAAAGTAATGTTTACGATCAAAAATCATGTCATCCGCTATTTGACAATTTAATGCCATTGCCGCCTTCATACCAAAATTAACTGCCTCTTCATTTAAAACAGGAAGTGTGCCCGGATAACCTAAATCCTTGGGATTAATGTTTTCGTTAGGTTCATTACCAAATGCATTGGGACTAGAACTGAAAATTTTAGATTTAGTTTTTAATTCAACATGAACTTCTAAACCAATCACAGTTTCAAAACTCATTCTTCTGTCCCTCCTAAATCTGGACGTTTTTTATGGTGATTTGTTGCACGTTCATATGCATATGCTGCACGATATATCGTTGATTCATCAAAGTAATTACCGATAATTTGTAATCCCATAGGTAATCCATTTTCAGTATAACCATTCGGTACTGAAAGAGCCGGGACACCAGCAATATTAATCGGCACAGTCATCATGTCACTCATATACATTGTAAGTGGGTCCCTATCCTCACCTAATTTATAAGCTGGAGTTGGTGTCGTTGGCCCCATGATGACATCATAATATTCAAATGCCGCACGAAAGTCATTGATGATTAAGGTTCTAACTTTTTGCGCTTTTTGAAAATATTTTTCATTAAATTCACCACTTAAAACAGTCGTCCCTAATAAAATACGACGTTTAACTTCTTCTCCAAATCCTTCCCCCCGGGTCATTTTAAACATATCAATCATGTTTTCAGCGTTTTCTGAACGACTTCCATAGCGAATGCCATCAAATCTTCCTAAACTTGAAGAAGCCTCAGCCATTCCTATGGCATAATAAACAGCATCAGCATATGGTAAGTGTGGTAATGAGACTTCTTCCCATGTCGCACCGAGTAATTCATACATTTTTAATGCATTCATTACTGCCTCTTTAACTTCCGGGGCTACCCCATCACCAATAAATTCTTTTGGAACAGCAATTTTCAGTCCTTTTACATCTTCAATAAGGGCTTCAGAGTAATCTGGTATTGCCCGTTTACTACTTGTGGAATCACGCTCATCATGACCAGCAATGATTTGTAATATATGTGCATTATCTTCTACTGTTCGTGTCATAGGGCCAATTTGATCTAATGAAGCAGCAAATGCGATGGCTCCATAACGGGAAACTAGTCCATATGTTGGTTTCATCCCAACAATGCCACAAAAAGATGCTGGTTGTCGGATTGAGCCACCTGTATCTGACCCCAACGCATACATGACTTCCCCCGCTGCAACAGTTGCCGCCGATCCTCCACTCGAACCACCTGGTACCCGTTTTAAATCCCATGGGTTTTTTGTCATTTGATAATAAGAAGTTTCTGTTGTGGAACCCATTGCAAATTCATCCATATTCACTTTACCGATTAAAAGTGATTCCGATTGCTTTAGCTTTTCAACAACAGTAGCATCATACAAAGGGTCATGAAAATTTTCTAACATTTTACTTGAACAAGTTGTCCGAATTCCTTTAGTTAAAATATTATCTTTAATTGCTCCTGGAATGGCAGATAGTTTTTTATCATATGTAGCCTTTTGATCGAGCTCCTTTGCCCTCTCCATCACATTGTCTTTATCTAATGTTAAAAATGCCTTCACATCATCATCTACTAATTTAATTTGGTTAAATGATTGCTCGGCAAGTTCAACAGCAGAGATTTCCTTTTTCTTTAACATTTTTTCTACTTGTTTAATTGTATAATGATATAAGCTCATCATTTAACCTCCTTAATCGATAATTGGTAATACTTTGAATTGATTATTTTCATGGTCAGGTGCATTGGCTAAGGCATCCTCGCGTGTAATAGTTTTTAACGGAATATCTGATCGCCATACATTTTTCTCTACGTTTCCATGTGTTGTCGGTGCAACATCATCAGTATTAATGTCATTAATTTTTTCAATAAAATTTAATATATCCGTTAAATCTCCACTGTACATATCAGCCTCTTGATCGGTTATTGAGAGCCTTGCTAAATCTGCAGTCCGTATAATATCTTCTTTCGTAATTTTCGCCATTCCCTTCACCCCCAAAGTTTCTGAAAAATACTCTATCTTTTATTTTACCATATTTGCTAATAAATAGACGTATGAAACGTACCAATGGTATATGTTATCATCCTTTAATTGGAAATTGCAATTGCCACAACCCCTAAAACCATGAAAACAGCTCCAATCATCCTTTGTCTCCCAAAAGATTCAGATAAGAAATATACTCCCATTAACACACCTATCAAAATACTCATTTCCCTCAATGGAGCAACATGGCTGACTGGTGCGAAAATCATGACGGTTAAAACTAATATGTAAGCGAGTGGATTTAATACCGCAACTCCTATAATTTCTTGTCGATGACCTTGCCATGTTTTAACAATTTGTTGCTTGCGGCTAAGTAAATAAGGTAATAATAGGAGAAATTGACCGACTACTCCACCATACTGTAACAATAAAGGAGGAATTAAAAAAATACTAACAGCACTTTTATCAAATAAAGTATAAGTCGTAATGATAACTCCGATAATGATGCCATAAATTAAGCCGATCAAAATTCGCTTTGATTTTGCAAAGTGGATACCACCAGAAAAAATGATGATACTTACTGTAATAAAAATGATGCCCAATATAACTAACATCGACAACGTTTCTTGAAAAATAATCACTGCGAAAAGGGCGACTAACATCGGAGCGAGCCCCCTCGCTACAGGATAAACAATTGAAAAGTCCCCTACTTTGTATCCTTGTTGTAGCGTTAGAGAATAGGCAAGATGAATGATTGCTGTTCCAACAATAAACCCTATATCTATCCAATCTAAGGAATAATTTATCACGATAAAATATCCGATAATGATTGGGGCATAAATGATGGTACTCATCCCCATGTATAAACCGACAAAAACAAAGCCACCATTCGAGCGTTTTGCAAGATAATTCCAAGTAGCGTGCATACAGGCTGAAATAAATATTATAAAAACATATAGAATGGAAATCAGATTCACCCCTGACAAACAAATGACATCTACCAAATCAAAATAAGGTTTCTTAATTCACTAATTATTGCCCTTCAATTTATGCTAACAAATAGGGGCAGAAGTTCACAGAAATCACATTTGATTTTGAAGGAACTTTTTTATCTAAAATTTTAACATAAAAAAACTGTACCCCATAACAGAGTACAGTCTTTTGTCGAAAATTTTTTTATTGTTTTAGCTTCTCCATCGCTGCATCGAATTTATCGAATTCTTCATTCATTTCATCGGATGGTTTACTCATCATACTAACAACGACTGCAACAATTAAATTCAGTAAGAATCCAGGTACAATTTCATATAGGTCAAAAATTCCACCTGATAAAAAGTCTCCCCATACGATTACTGTTAATGCACCGACGATGATACCGGCCAATGCTCCATTTCTTGTAATTCCTTTCCAGAACAACGATAAAATAATAATTGGACCAAATGAAGCACCAAAACCAGCCCATGCATACCCAACTAACTCTAGCACCGTCGCATCTGGGTTAATGGCAATGATTGCTGCAATGAGTGCAATGGCAATTGTTGCAATTCTACCAACCCACACTAACTCAGTATCAGTTGCATTTCTTTTAAAAATCGCTTTATAAAAATCTTCCGCAACTGCTGAAGAGGATACAAGTAATTGGGAGTCAATTGTACTCATAATCGCAGACATAATCGCTGCAATTAAGATACCCGCAACAACTGGATTAAATAACACTTGTGAGAATAAAATAAATATTTTCTCAGGATCAGCTAAAATTTGTACGCCATTTTCAACGACAACATTAATTCCAGCTGCAGATAAAATCGCTGGATCTGCTGTCGCAACAAATGAAAGCCCTATAAAACCAGTGAAAATAGCACCATACAATCCTAAAATCATCCAAGTTGTACCAATAAACTTAGCCATTGGCACATCTTTAGGTGATTTAAGGGCCATAAAACGAACGATAATGTGTGGTTGCCCGAAATATCCTAGCCCCCATGCAATGGAGGATATAATCGCCATCACACTAACTCCCTTAAGCATACTTAAGTTTGTTGGATCCATATCTCCAACAGCTTGCACGGCCTGATCCCAGCCTCCTATAGTACTAATAGCAACAATAGGAACAATGATTAATGCAAGTAGCATTAATGTTCCTTGAATGAAATCGGTCCATACAACTGCCAAGAATCCTCCTAAGAAGGTATAAGAAACAACTACGATAACTCCAATCCATAATGCCGAAACATAACTTAAACCAAATGAAGCCTCAAATAACTTCGCCCCTGCAACCATTCCTGATGACGTATAAAATGTAAAAAACAATAAGATAACAAGTGCAGAAACAACCCTTAATAAACGGGAATTATCTTTGAAACGGTTTTCCAAAAAGTCCGGAATTGTAATAGAATCATTGGCTACTTCTGTATAAACCCGTAACCGTTTAGCAACGAATTGCCAGTTTAAATAAGCCCCTATAGCAAGACCTATCCCTATCCAAGATTCGGAGATACCTGATGCATAAATCGCACCTGGTAACCCGAGAATGAGCCAACCACTCATGTCAGATGCACCGGCACTCAGTGCAGCAACTGCCGGCCCTAAAGACCTACCACCTAAAACGAAATCGGATAAATCCGTCGTCCGGCGATACATGACAACACCAATAGCTAACATACCTATTAAATAAACAATAAAAGTACCTAGTGTAATCGCATTCAATTCAATTTACTCCTTTCCCTCCGTAAATAAAGTGATTATTGATATTAATATTAATAACGGCATTGGAACAAACAACCAAAACAAAGATGTTCCAGAGATTGCATATTCCATTATTACCCCCCCTTCCTAGTTAAAATATTAGAAAATTCTTAAAAGATAATTTATTCTAATAATAACATATAGTTTTAAGTAAATCATTATCCATTTTCCACGAATTACCATAAAATTATTATGTGTTATCCACAATCACTTTTTGTCATATACGGTTACATCAATAATTTTATATTGTCCCCATTGTGATACATATAGTGAGACAATAAGTTTGTCGCTGTACTGAAATGAACCGAAGCGATCAATATTTCTAATGTACTGAAAATCATAATTGACCTCATGAAAATTCATTTGTTGATCAAAATATCCATAAAAGGCAGGAATTACAATTGACCCTTTGTTTTTTGTTTCAAGCCTATTATCAGATGCCTCTTTTACTTCATAAACATGATTATCGCCTTTTTCCAACAATACATAAATCTTTTCATTGTAATTCATATCTGTTGAACCCGTCCATTTTTCCTCTGGGATGACAGATATATCATACTCAACAAAAGCATCTTGATATAGTGGATAATCGTATTCCCCGTAAGCATCAGTTTCCTTTGTAACAATTTGTATTTCTGTGCCTGTGACATGTATTCTTTCAAATTGAAAAATAAAAACGGTAATTACAACTAATTGTATTAACAATGCTGTATAAAATAATATTCGCCTCATTGACCCTTACTTCCTTCCATTGTCCGTCTTTTTCTTTCAAAAAATGAACTAATCACAAACAATAGGATACCGCCAATAATAAAAAATAACGATCGATTCATTGTTTCCCAAGCAAATTGAATATAAGCGGTAAAGGTACTAATAATAAAACTGGTCATTCCAATCACGACATATTGTTGAATTTGTCGTTGATAACCTATGATGAGCCAATAAATTGCAAAAATGAACATTGTTAATAAGACTGCTATATATGAATAAGGTAAGAAAAATAGTGGCACAAATAAAATTAAATTCATTAGTTCGATTTTCTCATTTTTTAGCCATTCCCAACCTAAGATACCAATCAAAACAATTCCCCAAATGATAAAAAATAAAACGTTATATTCTATTTGATTCAAAAAGTATGTTTCCTGAAGTAAAAATGATTCATAAACCTTAAAAATAAAGATACTTAGTAGACTAATATAGATAAGGGCATTTTTAAATGAATCTGCTTTTAAAAATCGACTAAGTACATATGGTAATAAAAACAATAAAATCAGCCAATAATATTGCATGCTTTCACTAAACACGAGTATGAGCATTTGAATCTGGAATCCAACAACGAACAAATAGCTTGTTAATGGATGACGATCATGAAAGACAAAATGAAAATAACCGATGATAAATAACCCGAATAGCCATAGATGGAAAGTGGATGTATCAAATCCACTAAACAGCTGTCCAAATATCGTAATAAATAATCCAATAGATAGTAAATAAACATTTTGATAAATAAAATAAAAAATCAGCCCGATAACTCCCCATATAAAGAACATCCAAACAGCAAAAAAACTAACATGATAGACATTCACGATTAAAAATAAAGTGGCACCAAAAAAGATGTATCCCAAAATAATAAAACTTATCCCATATGTCTTATTTCCATTGCTGTAAAAATAATTACCTAAAACATAAAGAATTAACATAAAAACAGCTATGATGATTACCCGTGTCATTGCTAAAATATTCGTCCAATCTGTAAACACAAATAACAGGACACCAATACTAATAAATAATACAGCAAACGTTATAAAAATATAGAATGGATCTCGTTTTGTATATCTATCAAGGATTGATTTTAATTGTTCTCCCGTAATGATACCTTCTTCCACCCATTGCTTCCCTTCCTTATGTAGCTTTGCTTTGTTCATGTTAAAGCCTCCCATCATTTAAAGTACGTGATATTATCATACCATATATCAAAAAAAATTAGCGTCAATTTTTACTAAAAATAATGCAATAAATTACGTCATAAATCGTCATTTTTTAAATGAATAAAACAAATAACAATCCCCCATTGACAATTAGAGTTGATTACGATAGAAAGACAAAAAAACCCCACCTAGCGATTATCATCACTAGATGGAGTAATTTGAATTTTACACTATTAAAATGTTTCTGACGTTGTTTTCCCTTGCATATGATGGATTAAATAATCTGGTCCACCCGCTTTTGAATCTGTTCCAGACATGTTAAATCCACCAAAAGGTTGATATCCAACGATTGCACCAGTACAACCACGATTAAAATATAAGTTTCCAACATGGAAATCTTCTCGGGCTTTTTCAATATGCTCACGATTATTCGTAATGACTGCACCTGTTAAACCATACTCAGTATTATTGGCAATATCGATTGCTTCATCAAAATCCTTTGCACTCGTTAAGGCAACAACTGGTCCGAAAATTTCCTCTTGCATAATTCTTGCCTTCGGGTCAACATCACCAAATACAGTTGGATTAATGAACCAACCTTTTGAGTCATCGCCATCGCCACCAACAAGGAGTTCACCCTCGCCTTTACCAATATCAATATAACCCATAATTTTATCATATGCAGCTTGGTCAATTACCGGACCTGTGAAATGTTCATTTGTCGCTGGATCACCTGCTGTCGTTTCTTTCGTAATTTCGACAACACGATTTTTCACCTGTTCATACACATCTTGATGAATGACTGCCCGTGAACATGCAGAACATTTTTGTCCAGAAAATCCAAATGCTGATTTAACAATTGATTGGGCAGCTAATTCAAGATCAGCCTCTTTATCAACGACAATTGTATCCTTACCACCCATTTCAATTATCGTACGTTTTAGCCACATTTGACCTTTATCTTCATGTACAACACCCGCACGTTCGAAAATTCTCGTACCGACCTCACGTGACCCTGTAAAACTAACAAATCTTGTCCGTGGATGGTCAACTAAATAATCTCCAACTTCACTCCCTGGTCCAGGGATAAAGTTAATCACACCATTTGGTAAACCGGCTTCTTCCAGTACTTCCATAAACTTATAAGCAATTACTGGCGTTGTACTTGCAGGTTTTAATAGGACGGTATTTCCTGAAACCATTGCTGCTACAGTCGTTCCAGCCATAATCGCAAACAAGAAATTCCATGGTGAAATGACAACCCCCACACCTAATGGGATATAGTGAAATTGATTTCGTTCAATTGGACGACTTTCAACAGGGGCACCGTCTTTTAACTTTAACATTTGTCGAGCATAGTATTCCATAAAGTCAATTGCTTCTGCTGTATCAGCATCAGCTTCATTCCAAGGTTTTCCGCCTTCTTTAATTAAATGGGCACTAAATTCGTGTTTGCGTTTTCTAACGATAGCTGCTGCCCGGAATAAAATATCCGCTCTAAATCGTGGATCAGATTTTCTCCACATTTCAAATGTACTATCAGCCACTTGCATCGCTTTTTCCGCTAATTCCTTATTCGCCTTGGAAACATTTCCTATCACTTCATCCTTATTAGCAGGATTAACAGAGACTATTTTATCCTCAGTTGTTACTCTCTCACCATTAATAATTAGTGGATAATCCTTGCCTAAATCTTGTTCTATTAACTTTAACGCCTCTTCCATTTGACGTCTATTTTCCACTACAGAAAAATCTGTAAATGGTTCATGTTTATATGCGACTACCATATTATTACCTCCTGAATATTTTTATATTTTATACCTAAAACGGTATTGTGGACTAATTAATTAATCATTAATTTATAATGTTCTAGATAATCTGGTATATAATAAATCAAAAATAATTCAATATATAGATCAACCTTGCTGTGAACATTGGAAAAATCAATCGATGTTATTTGCTGAATTTGTTTAATTCGATAGTTTAATGTATTAGGGTGAATGAATAATTGATCTGCCGTTTGCTTTACTTTTCCATCATTACGAATGTATATCCATAGCGTTTTTGTCAACTCACTATTGTTTTCCTCATCTACTTGCAACAACTTTTTTATATCGTCATGTCTATACTGTTCGTCTATATTTTTCTTATACATATGTTTAGCAAATTTCGCTATGCCCAAATCTTTAAAGTAAAAAAATTGTTCATCCTGTTTACTTATATTTAGAAAAAACATCGTTTCAACGACTTCTAATGCTTGCAAATAACTTGCTCGAATCTTTGAAATATCCATTTTCTTATTCCCGATTCCGATATAAAGATTTAATTGTTCCTCTTCTGTTAATAAATCATTAATAATTTTCATGAATTCATGCGAATGTTGAAAATATTCATGATCAATCAGCCCTACAATTTCTGTTCCCTTTCCCAAATAAAAAGAAACGTTATTTTTAGTAAAAAGTTTCTTCAGTTTATTTAGGATATAAATAAAATTTGGTTCTTTAATTGAAGCAACCATGACAGAGAAATTATCAGGTAAAGGAAATGATGCTAAATTCGCCTCACGTTGTACTGCTGTACTACTAATAAAATCATCATTTAATAGTTTCCAAAGAAAAGAAGAAGTAGATTGATAGTTAATTGATTCATAGTTCATTTCCCGTTCATATAATAACTTACCTATGTGGGGACCAACCTTGGTTAAATACTTAAATACTTTCTCATCAAAGCTTTCATCGGCTTCATAAATCCATAAGTATCCATATATTCTACCGTTAAACTTGATACTAATGACGATTCGTTGATAAAATTTCACATCTTCCATTGTTTCCAAGCGAATTGGTTGGTCTTCTCTTTTCAACCGATCAACAATCCCGTCTTTTTTTAACCGTTCCATAATGTAAAGAGGGCATCGTTTTGATAAAATTGTTTTTTGTTGAATTGGATCAAAAGAAAATTCATTTGGTGAACTGTAAGCAACTAATTCAAAGTTAGCATCTTCAATAATAATTCCCTTTTGCAAAATCTCACTCAAAAGTTCGACAATAAGATTGACATCCGTTATTCTAAAAATTTTATCCGTTAATTCCATGGATTTCTCCCCCAACTTAATTGCCTGTTTATAGGCTCTGTTAAGTTGATTGTACTAACTTTACAAGATCATGTCCATCGTATGAATTGGGATAGAAGAGGCCTAACTCTATTATAAAAAAACTAATTCGGATTCACAATATCCATTATCCATAATTGTTTTCGATATCATTGTGGATGATACACAATCAGATTGATCTACGTGGGAATTTACCTTTATTAATCCGTTAAACACAATGAAAGTCAGTAAGTAATAAACTGAAGTTTGGACTTCATCGGTGTCCGTGCCTTCTTATTAGGAATTTTTGCTGGATAACCTATTTGCATAACGGCCGCAATTTTATCGTGATTAGCATCCAAACCTATGTCATAAGCAAAAAGTGCATCGTGCATAAAAGGAGTAATCGTCCATAACATCCCAACACCAAATTTCCAAGCAGCTAACTGAACATTTTGAATAAATGCACAAACAGCAGCATAATCCTCCTCATATCGGACTGGATTTGCCTCTATAGGAAAATGAATTAACGCATGATGAGGAATATCATCCAAAAATTGTGACATATAGTCAATCGTTTTTATCGTTTTTTCAGCATCATCATTTTTAATTAGCCCTATACGCTGATAACTTTTCATCATTGCTTTAATTAACTTTTTCTTTCCTTCTCTTTCAAAAATCTTCACTTCCCATGGTTCTTTCATGTAATGAGTCGGAGCCCAGGACCCATAGGTAAATATATCTACCAAAAGCTCAGAATGTATTTCTTTCTTTTCAAACGTATGAATTGACCTTCGTTCTTCTATTGCTGTTAAAATATCAATCTATCCCACCTCATTCCTTGGTAATGTAAATTACCTCTTGCAAACAATAAACTTTTACGATATATGTAGTAATATACTTGAAATTAATTATTTTATTATAAGGAGATTTTCCATGATAACAGTTACTGATCACTTAAATCGGAGAGTTGACTATCGATTCCCACCTAAAAGAATTATTTCACTTGCCCCCGCCATTACAAATACAATGTATGCATTAAATTTAGAAAATGAAATAGTAGGTCGGACTAGATTTTGTATTCACCCTAAGGAAAAGGTAGAAAAAGCTATCAATATTGGTGGCACAAAGGATTTAAAAATAAACCGAATTCATGAATTAAAGCCTGATTTAATTATTGCAGAAAAGGAAGAAAACACAAAAGAAATGGTCGATACTTTAGAGCAATTTTACCCAGTCTATGTATTTGAGGTGCAAACAGTAGATGATGCATTCAAAATGATTAGAGACCTCGGTACAATCCTAAATCGTCATGATCTAGCAACTAGGCTAGTCGGTCAAATTACTACTGCATTGACTCAACTGCCTAACAAAAACGATAAAAGGGTTGCCTATATGATTTGGAAAAATCCTTACATGGTTGTAGGAGAAAATACATATATTCAATCCATGTTATCAACAATGGGTTTAATCAATCCTTTTACATTTTATCAAGGGAGATATCCAGAAGTTACGCTAGATGATTTAAAAAATGCCAATCTGGATTATTTATTTCTAGCAACCGAACCTTACCCCTTTCGAGAACAACACCTGTCAGAAATGAAGCAAATCATTCCAAATGTCCAACCAATTATCATAGATGGAGAAATGTTTTGGTATGGGATTAATATGCTAAAATCTGTTGCATATTTTCAACATATATTTAAAAAGATTACATAAAAAACTGCTACAACCGTTCGTAACAGTTTTTCAGTACATTAGTGTACTCTTTTATTCTTTTATTTTTAATGAAAAATATAAACATTTGTCTCTTCTTCACCGGCTGGACGGTAAATCAAACTTTCTACACGATTGCTTGATGTGACCATTAATTCAATATCATAATAATTTTTAAAAATTTCATTCACAAGGCCATAAACATATTGCGTAAAGCCGACAACCTCACTTCTTCCATAAAAATCAATTGGAATTTCTAATTTTAATCTTCTTAATTGATCATCTTTATAAAAGCCCTCACCAACAACAGCAACAAAATTGGGGAAATACTCGCCAATTTTATCCCCTAATGCCTTTACCTTTTGATAATCATCCGCATATTTGCTCTTAGATTGACTTGATGTTAATAACACATATTCCTCGTCAATAGTTTCCCATTTCCCGATTGACCTTTCGCCCCTGTCAATGAAAGTTTTAGCGACAAAATTACCCGGCACTGGCGATGATTGCTTTTCTTCACGAAATAAAGCAATCATGATTGGTACATCTTCAAGCCCATCTATCCCTCGTGCCTCCTCTAAGACTTTTTCGGCAATTTCCTTACCTTTATCTAACATAACGTCTTTCGGGATATCTTCATAATAATAATCTCCACCTGTTTCTATTGTAAATCGATAAACGGATTTTAAAGAAATGGCAATAGATACTCCAGATAGTTCTACTGTATCATCTTTTCTCACTAAATAATTTTGTTCTAAAATATGTGAAAAAACACGGGGTTTTTTACGATATTCTTCAACTTGTTCTTTATCGTTTTCTTGCTCTTTAATTGTGGGATTTAACTCTTCAATCATAGAATAAATTTTATCAGTTGTAAAATACTGTCCATCTTCATAAACATATTTTTCCGGATCGAATACATCTGTCGATAACCTACGTAAACCATCCTCTAATTCATCAATATCAACACGATTATGAATTTGATTTGTAATGGCTTCCCTTGCTGCACTTGGTTTAAAGGGCAGTAACATTTTATATTGAGAATCTGATAAAGCATTTTCAGGTAAAATCGACACTTCAAAATTGTCATCTTCATCAGTTTGTAAAATATCATCCTGGCTTCCTACATTCAAACATCCGGAAGTAAAGAGGAGAATTATCATTAATAATAATAATTGTTTTTTTATCATGATGACACCTCATTAATCGCCTGTAATAATTGAGACTCATCCCAGATTGTTACATTTAACTTCTTTGCTTGATCATATTTTGAACCTGCTGCTTCACCAGCAATAACGATATCAGTATTTTTACTTACACTTCCTGTTACCTTACCACCTTGGGCTTCAATTATTTCCTTCGCTTCCCGTCTCGTTAATTGTTCTAGTTTTCCCGTTAAGACAACGGTTTTATTATTAAATATCGATGGACTGGTATCTCTATTTGAAGACAGGGATCCTTTATAGTTCATACTCACTCCAACTTCACGCAGTCGATTCAATAATGACTGAACTTTTTCATCATTAAAAAATTGATTCACAGAATCTGCCATTTTCTCACCAATTTCATCGATAGAAACTAATTGGTCATAAGTAGCTGTTTGTAATTGTTCCATCGTTTTAAATTGTTTTGCTAAAATGTGTGCTGCCTTGGCCCCGATATGACGAATTCCAAGTCCGAACAATAGTTTTTCTAATGAATTTTGTTTGCTTGATTCAATTGCCTCCAGTAAATTGGTGGCAGATTTTTCTCCCATTCGTTCCAATTGTAATAACTTTTCTTTTTCTAAATGATATAAATCATCAAGTTTTTGAATGAGATTTTCTTGAAATAACTGTTCAACTACTTTCTCACCTAGACCATCAATATTCATAGCATCGCGTGATACAAAATGGATAATTCCCTCAATTAATTGGGCGGGGCAATTCGGGTTTAGGCAGCGTAATGCTACCTCATCATCCAAATGAACCAATTCATTTCCACATGCAGGGCATTTTTCCGGCATTTCATAAGGCACTTCTGTACCCTTGCGTTCTTCTTTAACGACACGAACGACCTTGGGAATAATATCTCCTGCCTTTTTCAATACTACCGTATCACCAATACGAATATCTAATGTGCGTATTTGATCAGCATTATGTAATGTAGCTCGACCAACTGTAGAGCCATCGATAAAAACCGGTTCCAAAATCGCTGTCGGAGTTACGACTCCTGTCCGACCGACACTTAATTCGACATCATTTATTTTTGTCAATGCTTCCATTGCCGGAAACTTAAAAGCAATCGCCCAGCGAGGGGTTCTAGCTGTAAAGCCTAATTTTTCCTGTTGATGTATTTGATCAACCTTTATTACGATCCCATCAATTTCATAGGGTAATTCTGTCCGATGTTCTGTCCAATACTGAACAAATTGAATCACGTCTTCAATGGTTTCACATCGTTTCCATTCGTGGTTAATTTTAAAACCCAACGACGATAAGTATTCCAATCGTTCACTGTGAGAGGAAAGTGAATCTGCTTCCCAAGCGCCATATCCATACAAAAATACATCTAAATTTCTCGAGGCGGCTATTTTAGGATTGAGCTGACGTAACGAGCCAGCCGCAGCATTTCTTGGATTGGCAAATAACATTTCCTCATTTGCCATTCTGTCTTCATTTAACTTTTCAAAAGATTGAAGGGGCATAAAAGCCTCCCCACGAACTTCTAAAGTTGCTGTTTCTTTAATGTGTAACGGAATACTTCTGATCGTCCGTAAATTACTCGTAATATTTTCGCCAACGGTACCATCACCACGGGTCACACCACGAACGAAATTCCCATTATCATAAGTTAATGAGATAGCTAAACCGTCTATTTTTAATTCACTAACGTAAGTCACCTTTTCATTTAATCCATTTTGCACTCTACGATGAAAATCCCGTAACTCATTCTCATCGAATGCATTACTTAAACTTAACATCGGAACAGTGTGTGCCACCTTTTCAAATGCATCCAATGGTTGATCTCCAACACGCTTTGTCGGGGAATATTCACCTGCTAAGTCTGGAAACTCTTCCTCTAATTGTAGTAATTGCTGAAAAAGCTTATCATAGGCTGCATCCGGTATCATCGGATTGTCCAAAACATAATAAGCATGAGAGTGTTTATTAATTTGTTCAGTTAGTTCTGACATTTTTTGCTTTGCTTCTTTTTCATTCATGGTCACAACCCCATTCTCACCTTCATTGTTTCTCAATTGGAGCAAATTTCGCTAACAACCGTTTAATCCCTGTAGGTGCAGGAAATGCGACGTCTAATTCCGTTGCTTCTCCCGTCCCTTGCACCTTGACAACTGTACCAATCCCCCACTTTTTATGAACGGCCTTATCGCCGGCTTTCCATTCTTTATTTTGTGCTCCAGTACCATCATTCGATGTGACCATTTTAGAGCGAACTTTCCTAGTAGAAGTCTGGGATCTTTGTGCATTGAAGCTGTTGATAGATGTCGGTTTTTTATACTTATTATATGAAAATGAAGTACTGTCTAATCCAAATAAAAATTCATCTTGGCTAGTATGTTGATGTGCATCAAAACCGTCGAGCAATTCTTCAGGAATTTCGGTAATGAAACGGCTGATCTCATTATTTTTTTGTTGGCCATATAATGTTCGTGTTGATGCATGGGTTAAAAATAACCTTTCTTCAGCCCGTGTCATACCAACATAAGCCAATCTTCGTTCTTCTTCCATTTCCTGTGGATTCTCAAATGATCGGAAGTGTGGGAATATCGATTCCTCCATCCCAATTAAAAATACGACAGGGAATTCTAAACCTTTTGCGGAATGTAAGGTCATTAATGTTATTTTACTCTGTTGGTTCCCTGCTGTTTCATCCAATGAATCGATATCAGCAATTAGTGCCAAATCAGTTAGAAACGCCAACAGTGAGACATCTTCTCCTTCATTATTTTTCTCAAAATCTATCGCAACGGTCAAAAATTCAGCGATATTTTCCAACCGACTTTGTGATTCAATTGTTTGCTCATTTTTTAACACTGCCTCATAGCCCGTCAGTGATAATGTCGATTCAACCATTTCCTTCGCAGATAAAAACTCTTGTTGTTTCATTAAATTACTCATCATGTGATGAAATTCAATCAGCCCTTTGGCTGCCTTCCCGCCAATTGATGTTTGGTGAATTTTTTCGATTGCCCGAAATAGTGACAATTCGTTATTTGTTGCAAATGTTTGAAGTTTTTCCAATGATGCGGCTCCAATTCCCCGTTTCGGTTCATTGACAATTCTCTCAAAACTAATATCATCATTTTCATTAACAATTAATCTCAAATAAGCAATTAAATCTTTAATTTCCTTTCGATCATAGAACTTCAAGCCACCAAATACTTGATAATCAATAGATGACTTCATTAAAGCATCCTCTATTGCTCTTGATTGTGCATTTGTTCGATACAATATCGCAATATCATTCGGGTCGTATTTTTCACCGACAATTAAATCTTGAATTTTTTCTGTAACATAATAGGCTTCTTCTCTTTCGGTATATCCCTTAGAATAGGTTATTTTTTGTCCTGCTTCATTGTCTGTCCATAATTTCTTCGGGCGACGATTGCTATTGTTTCGGATAACATGGTTAGCCGCATCTAAAATGGATTTCGTCGAACGGTAATTTTGTTCTAATAAAATCACTTTTGCAGCTTGATAATCATTTTCGAAAGAGAGGATATTTTTAATATTAGCCCCACGCCATGCATAGATTGATTGATCTGAATCACCAACAACACATATATTTTGATAACGATTTGCTAACGACTTAACTAACTGATACTGTGCATCGTTCGTATCTTGGTATTCATCCACATGAATGTATTGAAAGCGTCGTTGATAATAATGTAATACTTCCGGCACACGATGAAACAAATGGACTGTTTGCATAATTAAATCATCAAAATCCAAGGCCTGACTTTTTTGCAAAATTTGTTGGTATGCAGTGTATACTTTACTAACGGTTTCTAAATAAATCCCAGAAGCCACTTTTTCAAATTGTGCTGGTGTTTGCAATTTATTCTTCGCATCACTTATCGTGGCAATCAATGCCCGTGGGTGATACTGTTTGGAATCAATATTTAAAGTTTTTAACATATTTTTTATAACGGTTAACTGATCTGACCCATCTAGAATAGAAAAATTTCTATCATAACCAATTCGATCTCCGTCTCTTCGTAAAATACGCACGCACATTGAGTGAAAGGTCGACACCCACATCGTTTTACTTTCATCCCCAATTAGTTGTTTAACACGTTCTTGCATTTCTTTTGCTGCTTTATTCGTAAAGGTAATCGCCAAAATATTATGTGGTGAAACACCTTTTTCATCAATTAAATAAGCAATTCGGTGTGTTAACACACGGGTTTTTCCACTACCCGCCCCTGCCATAATGAGTAATGGACCTTCTGTATGCTTTACTGCCTTTTTCTGTTGCTCATTTAACCCTTGTAATAAATTAGTAGCTTCCATTAAATCCATTCCCCTTTATTTTAAAAAACATTCAACATCTCTTTTTACTGAGACTCTTTTACTGCAGACACTGTTGTTAATGCCTCTGTGAAATCTGTATAAATACTATTACCTACGACAATTATATCTGCATGCTGTGCCATTTCTTTCGCCTCAGATGCCGTCGTAATCCCACCGCCATAAACGAGTGAAGTTCCCTCTAATTCGTTTTTCACCTTTTTAACAAGCCCCGGGTCACCATACGTACCACTATATTCTAAATAAAATATCGGTAATTTAAAAATTTTTTCTGCGATAAAGGCATAGGTTAGCACATCTTCCTCGTCCGGTAATGAGCAATTCGTAAGTTGAAATGCTTTTGATTGTTCATTTAAAATACAATATCCTTCCATAACGATTTCGTCCCAATTAATCATTGATTTATACCGTTTAATCGCTTCATGGTGAATATCCATCAGCCATTTTTTTTCTGTACTATTTAATACCATTGGAATGAAATAATAATCAAACCCCGGGGTGACAGAATTGAGGGTTGAAATTTCTTGTATACACGGAACAGTATATTGCCGAACACGATACAATAAACTTAGGACATTTTCTTCCGTAATTTGGTCAGTTCCACCAATAATGACAGCATCTGTTCCCGATTCACATAGTTGCTGTAAATTTTCATCTGAAATTTCTTTTGCTGGATCTAATTTAAACAGATGTTGCCATCGTTTTATTTCCTGTTTCAATATTATTTCCCCCAGTAGTTTCATCAACACATTAAGTTAATTCTTATGATGTTATTATAGCAAATTATTGATGAAGAAAAGAATGAAATGATAATGGGTGGAAAAATACTTAATAAACGAATGAAAGTGGAAGGATACTAATACCCTAGATACTTATTTTAAGTGAATTCGCAAAAAAAGCGTAAATTAGTATTCCTGAATTTACACTTCTTTCCACCGGAGTGAATAATACCACTCAGTTATTTATTTGTTTCGCAACCTTTCTAACACAATTCCATATCCACCACTTCCAAAATCTAAACATCTTCGTACTCTGGAAATAGTCGCAGTGGATGCACTCGTCTCTTGTTCGATTTCTTGATATTTTTTTCCTTCGTTAAGCATTTTTGCTACGTGAAACCGTTGAGCAAATGATTTCATTTCATTCATCGTTGCTACGTCATCAAACAACTTATAACACTCATCTATCGTTTTCAATGATAGTATTGCTTCAAAAAAATGATCAAGTTCTTCGCCACGTAATTTATCTATTTGCAAAATAAATTCTACCCCTTTCAGAGAATCTCACATTTTTTATTTGAATGAATCATTTCACAATACTTTAAATCCCTTGCTGGTGCAATACACCTTCTCCTCCGCCGAAAATGTCGATAAAAGCGTTTTTCAAATGTGCAAAGGCTATTTGCTCCGATGAAAATGCGGATAATACGGTTTTCAAATGAGCAAAGGCTACTTGCTCCGATGAAAATGCCGATAACGCGTTTTTCAAATGTGCAAAGGCTATCTGCTCTGCTGAAAATGTCAATGAGGCGTTTTTCAAATGTGCGAGCATAACTTGCAAGAATAACTTTTATTCTTCATAACCAATTCTCACCTGCTCTACAACTCCCGGTTCGGGTTTTATTTGTACAAAGCTGATCCACGTCTGACCAGGAACCAACGGGACAACTTCCCCATTTTTCACAGGAATAATCCTACCATCTTGGTTTTCCCACTCAACTTCTTGTACTTTACCCTTTTGCAATAAATAACCGTTACCACCAGAGGCTATATCAATGTGTCTTCGTAACATTTCATCAATTTGCTCATGGTGTGACTCAACAATAAATAAATTATCAATTTGGATTGGTTCGTCAGTTTCCAATTCCCTCGTTTGATCCCCATCCATAAATTGAATGTACTTTTCTGTCGTTTCATCATATTTGAAAGTCATGACAGGGGTGCCCCCATAGTAATCAATCCGGGCAAAATTTGCTGGCTCACCATCCTCCACAGACTCATCCTCATCTAAAAATAACATCGGTTCATATTCAGCCTCAATAGCATATTCTTTTTTCTCAGCCTCATCATAAATCGCACCTGAACCTAATTGTAAATATAAATTATGTGGTGTGACACGAAAATCTTCACGAATAAGCAATGGACCATTCGGTGAATAATAATCCCCTTGAAAATGTTCAATACCCCGGTTATAAATCATATCATTCACAAAATTAGCTGCTCCAGAGTAGACGTATAAAGCATTATAGCTATCGGCTAACGTAAAAAAATATTCACGAGCACTTCTGACAGGCCCAACAGCCTCGGGAAATTGACTATGGAAAATTGCCATGTAACGGGTAATATTTCCTTCTGTTAACATTTCAAAAACAATATCGGCTTTAGAAACACCCGTTTGTGGTCGTGCTTGTATTTGGTTACTTACCATCACAGCAACTGCACGATGGGAAATATCTTCCGTTGTCTTTTTTCCTGTAAATGGATAAATATGATAGTCAACTTCTTCGATTTTTTCAGGTGGATTTAATTCTATTTTTTCTGCATCATCAGCATTTTCTTGTTCCGCTTTTTTAGAGCAACCAACAATACTAATAAAAAGTACTAATAAAAAAACTATCCATGATTTTTTCATCATAACCTCCAAATCACATATTCATCGCATATTAGCTGGTACAATGACATCTTGATTTTTTACATCAACAATCCCTTTCGGGGTTACCCGTACATAGGGCAAATGTGTTGCTGATAAATATAACAAGCAATGAATCGGATCATAAAACTTATACCCCGATTCTATCATAATTTTAGTAATTTCGTCCTTTTCCTCTTGTAATTGATCAATCGTTCCGCCATACATAGCCCCTTTTAATGTTAAGGCTAATTCATATAAAATTTCTCTATGATGAACAACGACTATTCCGCCACCAATTTCTTTTAGTCGTTTAAAAGCAAGGCGCATATCGTCTTTTCTTTTCCCAATTAAAATCATATCACCCGTAGTTGAAAAAGTACTACCTAGGGCACCTAATTGATTGGTAAACCCTTGAATTACTGTATTCACCCGCCACTTACCATTTCTGTCTAACAATACTAGAAATGAATCTTCATTATTAGTTGGTAGGTTTTCGACTGTAATATCGATTTCAACAGCATATGGTTCAATGATGACATCACTTTTCAATTTTAATCCTATTGGAATAGAAAACTGTAAATCATCTAATGTTAAGTCCCATGGGATGGATAATCTGTCAATGCCATAATCTTCCCACTTAATATAATGTTGTTTAATTTTGGACATGCCATCCCTTACAATCCATTCCCCTTTTCCTAAAACAGATAAAGGATGTGGATCATATTTTTCATACAAAATATTAATGTTTGCTATTCTTCCAGGAGCGATGCTACCTAACACTTCGTCAATTCCTAAATATTTCGCCCCATTATACGTGCCCATTCGATAAGCATCAATGGGGTCAACACCTGATTCAATGGCAACACGAATACAGCTATTAATTGTTCCCCTCTCATTTGCTGGTGGAGAACCGTCTGTTGTATAAGTCATTTGATCAAAGGCCTGAATGTTTTGTTCCAATAAAGTCCCTAACAAATGGGGTAAGTCAGGTCTGACAGCAGAGTATCTTAATGAAACATGATACCCTAACTGAAGCCTGCGGATTACTTCCTCCCCCGTTATCGCTTCGTGATCAGCACTTGCGCCAAGTAATTTTAATTTTGTTAATGTGTCTTTTGAGGCTCCCGGGAAATGTCCCTCAACTCGTTTACGAAGACGTTTTGTTTCTTGAATCCAATAGAGAAGCCGATCATCCCCACCTAACAATTGTGGCCAAGCCGATAATTCCCCACCCTGAATGACAAGAGGGTGATTAATCCATGATAAAACATCATCAGTATTAAATTTTTCCTCATCGTCGATTAATTTTGATTGTGAATCATATCTTCCCCACCAAAACATTGAGATCGGCATGTTTTGAAATTCATCCATAACGGAAAACGCTTTCTTTTTATCTAATAAATTTAATAGCCTTAAATTGTCGTTAATCAATGTAGTCGTTCCGTAGGTGGCTGCATAAATGGCAAATGCCTCTGGATTGTAAAGCTGAGAAGGATGTGAATGTACCTCCACATAACCTGGCACTAAATACTGTCCGGTACAATCGATAATATCTGTCCCTTGAGTTAATTTAGGCATTCGGTCACCGACATAGACGATACGATTCTTATAAATCCAAATGTTTGCTTGTAACCATTGTTTTGTATGCACGTTCAAATAAACACCATTCGTAAAAACGATAGATGGTGCCAATTCATCTTCCACAACTGCTACGTGATCACGGAGCAGTTTATTTCTCCAAAATTGACCTTGTTCCAACATTTTTTCTACTCTCCAATTACTACCTATACTTTTCTCTATTTTACCATATAGATTGTCTTTAAATACTATAATATTGCTTTACAGTTTTATTACAATAATGAGTCATATCAATAACACACATAATAGATGACTATCCGTATTGTGACAATAAATTCTAACCAATCATTTCAATACTGATAGCCATTATTTTAAAGCAAAACATTGTTAGTAAAAAATTCTTACGTTACAAATTCTAGGCACAATTGTGAATCGGTCACAAAGCAGTCTGCTACCTTATGTGTTCGCAATATCCTTTCGATAAAAAAAGGCCTCTTCGTGATCAAATACTGTTAAAGTATGATACACTTTTTCCTTGGCTAATTCGATTGTTTTTCCAGTGGCGCCAACGAGTAATACCCGGCCACCATTAGACATCATTTTATCACCTTCAAATTTGACCCCTGCATTAACAATAAACAGTTCATCATTATTTTCTATTTTAGGGAGGGGAATTCCTTTTTCGTAATGTTGTGGATATCCTTTTGATGCAACGACCACTCCAATGCAAGTATCATTTTTCCATGATAATTTTGGGTCTTTTCCATCCATGACATCGATCATTACTTGTTCTAAATTATTTTCTAACAATGGTAAAACGACTTGTGTTTCTGGATCACCAAATCGGGTGTTAAATTCAATCACTTTCGTTCCTTCTTCCGTTTGGATAAGTCCAGCATATAAAATCCCTGTAAAAGGGCGATTTTCTTTCATTAATCCATCTGCTGCCTTTTGCAAAATTTCCTTCGTTGCATAGTTAATGATATCATCTGTAATATCAGGCACGGGTGCAAAAGCCCCCATTCCACCTGTGTTTGGTCCCTGATCACCATCAAATGCCCGCTTATGATCTCTCGCCGGAATCATCGGAAAGACATTTTGTTCATGAACGAAAGCAATAAGTGAAAATTCCCTACCATCGAGGAATTCTTCAATGACGATTTTTTTACCAGCGCCAGAAAAAGCACCCTCAACCATTAAGAGGTCTATTGCCGATAGGGCTTCTTCTTTGGTCGTCGCCACAGTGACCCCTTTTCCTTCAGCTAATCCATCTGCCTTAATGACAATTGGCGCCCCTTGTTTCTCAATATAATTCTTTGCTTCAGTAGGGTCTGTAAATGTCGCATATGATGCCGTTGGAATTTGATAGTTTATCATAAATTCCTTTGCAAATGCTTTACTTCCCTCTAAAATTGCTGCTTCTTTATTAGGCGCAAAAATTCTTAACCCATGTTCAGAAAATTCATTAGCAATACCGGCATTTAAAGGATTTTCTGGACCAACAATCGTCAAATCTATCTGCTTTTCTCTTGCAAACTTTACTAATTCAGTAAAGTTCATTTCGTCGATTGATATGATTGTTGCATCCTTTTTCATCCCATCATTACCCGGGGCAACAAATATTTCTGATACTTGATGACTTTTTTTCAAATGCATGACAATGCTATGTTCACGCCCACCACGGCCAATGACTAGTATTTTCATCATGTTTGCCTCCATTTTTTAATGCTTTAAGGCGGTGAATTTTTCACCCGAACCTATTAATGTTTAAAATGCCTCATATGTGTATATACCATCGCAATACCATATTCATGACAAACATCGATGGAATCCTGATCCCGTTTTGAGCCACCCGGTTGAATAATCGCCGTGATGCCAGCCTTTGCAGCCGCCTCCACTGTATCAGGCATCGGAAAAAAAGCATCGGAAGCTAAGACAGCCCCTTTCGCTTTATCCCCAGCTTGTGCAATTGCAATATTAGCCGCACCAATTCGATTCATTTGACCTGCGCCAATGCCAATTGTCTGGTTATTTTTCGCCAGAACAATCGCATTAGATTTGACATGTTTAACAGCTTTCCAACTAAATAACAAATCAGCCATTTCCTTTTCAGTTGGTTGTTTTTCTGTGACCACTTTTAGCTGATCAACTGTCACTTCCCCATCATCTTCTGTTTGGGCCAATAAACCACCTTTAACAGAGACAAACTTTTTCATCACTTGTTTTTCTTCCATGTTGCCTAGCAGCAATAAGCGGATATTTTCTTTTTGGGTTAATCTATCTATTGCTTCTTTCGTATAACTTGGTGCAATGACTACCTCTAGAAAAATATCATTCATTTGCTTTGCTGTTGCTTCATTTATCTCACGATTCACTGCAATAATGCCGCCAAAAATTGAAATGGGATCAGCATCATATGCTCGTTGAAAGGCCGTTTCTAAATTGTCCCCTAAACCAATGCCACATGGATTCATATGCTTCACAGCAACAACAGTAGGTTCATCGTACTCCAATACGATTTCTAATGCAGCATTTGCGTCTTGAATATTATTATAAGACATCTCTTTTCCATGTAATTGTGTTGCTTTCGTTAAACTAGCACTTTGATCGAGCACATTTTCATAAAATACAGCCTGTTGATGTGGATTTTCCCCATATCGTAATGCCTGTTTTTTCTCATAAGATATTGTTAATTGTTCCGGAAAATCTTCATTCCCGATAAAATAATTTGCAATCATTGCATCATAGCTTGCTGTATGTTGAAATACTTTTGCAGCCAACTTTTGCCGATATGCCTCATTTAATTGATTTTTTCGCAACATATCAACTGTTTTTTCATAATCATTAGGATCAACGATAACTGTCACATCCTGGAAGTTTTTTGCCGCTGCCCGTAACATCGTCGGTCCACCGATATCAATATTTTCAATAATATCCTTTTTTGTCACATTTTCTTTTAAGATCGTTTCTTTAAAAGGGTATAAATTAACAATGACAAAATCGATAAAGCCGATTCCTGAATCAGCTAATGTTTGTACGTGAGTGTCATTATTGCGATCAGCTAAAATTCCACCATGAACATTCGGGTGTAACGTCTTCACCCGTCCATCTAACATTTCTGGGAAATTGGTAATTTCTTCAACTGCCTTCGCTTGAACACCAGCATCAACTAATGTTTTTAACGTACCACCAGTAGAAATAATTTCAATTTTTAACGCTTCTAGTTGTTGCGCAAATTCAACGATTCCGGCTTTATCTGACACACTTATTAAAGCTCTTTTAGTCATTTTGTAAACTCCTATCATTATGAAACAAATTCAGTTATCTTTTCAATTATTATTAGATTCATTTAAAATTTCGTCGATTATTTTCGTATACAGCACATGTTCAACCTGTTGGATTCTAGCTTGTAATGTATCTCGCGTATCAAAAGGGAATACAGTTACTGGTTCTTGTGCAATAATCGGCCCTGTATCAATACCTTCATCAACATAATGTATCGTGACACCAGATACCTTCACACCGGCATCCAACGCTTGGCCAACTGCATCTTTTCCCCGAAATGATGGAAGTAATGAAGGGTGAATGTTAACAATTTTATTTTCAAATTCTTTCAATAATGTCTGCCCAACTACCCGCATATAGCCTGCCAACACGATGAATTCTACTTTTTCTTTCGATAGCTTTTTAACTATTTCCGCTTCATATAATGCCTTTGATGAAAAATCGCTAGGATTACAAACTAACGTTTCCACACCATAACTAGCAGCCTTCCCTATGACATCGGCTTTCGGGCGATCACAAACGACCATCACGACATCAAAACTTCTATCCTGATTAGTCATGATGGCATCAAAATTTGTCCCTGTACCAGATGCAAAAATCGCGACTCTCGTTCGATGTTCAATTCCCATTAAAATGTACCCCTTCCCTTTCACTTACTTCCCCGATAATCGTTGCTTCTTCTCCAACATATTCTAAAATAGTAAGCACCTCTTCTGCATCCTCTTTATCGACAATGAGTGCCATCCCAATTCCCATATTAAACACACCATACATTTCCGCTTCAGCTATTTTACCTTGTTCTTGAATAAGTGCAATTACCGGAGGTATTGTCCAAGATCCTCTCACAATTTCCGCACCTAATCCACTTGGCATGACCCGGGGGAAATTTTCATAAAATCCTCCACCAGTAATATGGGTTATGCCTTTAATCATGACCTTTTGTAAAACGGCCTGAACCGCTTTTGCATAAATTTTTGTCGGCTCTAACAATAGTTCCCCTAATGGACGATCCATTCCGTCATATGTTTTTGACAAATTTAAATCTTCTATCACTTTTCTAATTAGTGAATATCCATTAGAGTGAAAACCACTTGATGCTATACCAATAATGACATCTCCGGATGAAATCGATTCACCGGTAATTAATTTTGATTTTTCGGCAATACCAACGGCAAATCCAGCTAAATCATATTCATCTTTTGCATACATGCCAGGCATTTCTGCCGTTTCCCCACCAATTAATGCTGCTCCGGCTTGCACACATCCTTCACTTACCCCTGAAACGATTTGTTCAATCACTGCTGGATCATTTTCGCCACATCCGATATAGTCAAGAAAAAACAGTGGTTCCGCTCCTTGAGCGACAATATCATTGACACACATCGCAACTAAATCAATCCCAACGGTATCATGTTGATTCATGTCAAAGCCAAGCATTAGCTTTGTACCAACCCCATCTGTTCCGGAAACGAGCACAGGTTGTTCATACTGACTAGCTGACAAATCAAATAAACCAGCGAAAGATCCTAGACCACCAAGTACTTCAGAACGGGTCGTTCTTTCTACATGTTTTTTCATCCGTTTTACTGATTCATATCCTTTTTCAACATCTACTCCCGCTTTTTTATAGACATTTGCCATCTGTTTCACCCTAAACTAATTTTATTCTTAATCATGATTATACCAGTGATTCGATTAATATTTTCTGAAAAACTCTTTACGATCATCTTTTTCCAACACAGGATAATTACCCGTCATACACGCATTACAAAGCCCTTGATTGGTAGTCTTTTCTTTAATAATGGCTCTTTCCATACCCTCAGCAGATAGAAATGCGATACTATCAGCACCGAGCATTTCTACCATTTCCTCATTTGTATGATTGGCAGCAATTAATTCCTTTTTTGTTAACATGTCAATGCCGTATAAACAAGGATTTTCTATTCTTGGCGAGGAGATGCGCACATGGATTTCTTTTGCTCCTGCCTCTTTTAACAAACGAATAATCCGGGTAACGGTTGTTCCTCGAACGATGGAATCATCGATAATGACAATCTTTTTCCCTTCCACCACTCCTCTAACAGGAGACAGTTTCATTTTAACCCCTTGTTCCCGTAACTCTTGTGAAGGCTGAATAAACGTCCTTCCAATGTAACGATTTTTTATAATACCCATTTCATACGGTAAGCCACACTTTTCCGCATAACCAATGGCAGCCGAAATACTTGAATCTGGAACACCTGTCACCACATCAGCATCATACACTGGATGCTCCTTTGCTAGTTCTATTCCCATCCGTTTTCTAGCAGTATGAACATTCACATGATTTAAATCGCTGTCTGGTCGCGAAAAATAAACATATTCCATTGCACATAAACTTCTCGGTTCACGTAATAAAAATCTCGTTTTCTTTAATCCTTGTTTGCTAATTGTTATTAGTTCACCGGGCATTACCTCTTGTTCAAATGTGGCCCCAATAATATCAAATGCACACGTTTCTGATGCCACGACATAAGCATCACCTAATTTACCAATTGAAAGCGGACGAAAACCCCTTGGGTCTAAAGCAACATACATTTTATCTTCCGTTAATATGACGTAAGCATAAGCACCAATTAACTGTTTCAGGCCGTCGATGATACCTTCTTCTGTTGTCGTTGCCCCGTTTTGTTTCATCAGATGAGCAAGTACCTCAGTATCTGAAGTCGTTTGAAAAATACTTCCCGATTCTTCTAACGACTCCCTGATTTTTTTAGCATTCATAATTTTCCCGTTGTGTGCAATCGCTGTGCCTCCTTTTAACGACCGAAACACGAGTGGTTGCACATTATCAAAATTGCCATCATCTTGTGTCGCATTTCTTACATGCCCTATGGCAGCAAATCCATTTAAGCGGTTAAAGTCAACCCGTTTAAATACATCATTCACAAGGCCAATATCTTTATGAAGTTTCAATTGTTTCCCATCACTGACGACAATTCCAGCCCCATCTTGTCCCCGATGTTGCATGGAGTGTAAGCCATAATACGTTATTTCTGCTGCCTGCGGATGACCCCATATACCAAACATTATATGTTTAACCCCTTACTCAAATTTTTGACGTGAAAAATTGTATTGTCAGTAGCCTTTCACTCATTCATTAAATTTGGAATGGCTGTTTTCCAAGTTTCTCGTAATTGATCTATTTGTTCTTGAATCACCGTTTCACCTTGGTCCATTTGGATGAATAATTGTCCATCTCCTGTCACAAGGCCAATTTTATGAGCATCTGTCATTGATGCTTCAAATTCCTCCACTTTTTCAGGGGAAACAGAGACGATAAAACGTGATTGGCTTTCACTGAATAGGGCTGTCGTTGCATTACCTGTCAAAATGATTCGAGCCCCTATTCCATCATGGGCACGCATTAATTTCTCTGCCAAAGCAACAGCCACTCCGCCTTCAGCCACATCTTCTGCTGAAGTAATCAAGCCAGACTGAATCGCACGTAAAAGTTCACTTTGACGATTTTTTTCAACGGATAAATCAATGGCTGGTGCTTTCCCTTCATATTTTCCATCATTGATAATATTTTGTAGCTCACTCCCGGCAAAAGCAGCTTGTGTTTCCCCAACTAAATAAATAACATCACCTTCATGTTGAAAATGGTTTTGTGTTACATCCTCTTTTGATGCAAAAAGTCCAACCATGCCTATGATTGGCGTTGGGAAAATGGGTTCTCCATAAGACTGATTGTACATCGAAACATTGCCACTAATGACCGGTATTTCAAACACTTCACAAGCTTCACTAATTCCGTGAATGCTTTGTTCCATTTGCCAATAAACTTCCGGATTCGTTGGATTCCCATAATTAAGCCCATCCGTTAATCCAATCGGTTCCGCTCCAGACACAATTAAATTTCTTGCCGCTTCTGCAACTGCAATTTTTCCACCTGTTTTTGGATCTAAATATAAATACCTTGAATTACAATCCGTCGTTATTGCTATAGCTTTATCATGGCCATCGATATTGACTACTGCTGCTCCCGCACCAGGTCCAACAATGGTGTTTCCATGTACATTTGCATTAAACTGTTCAAAGACCCATGCTTTATTAGCTATTGTTGGTTGGGACAATAAACGATGGAGCATCTTCCCGTAATCATCTACTTTCGGTATCACTTGCTCCATTTGTTGGAATTTATCAAATGAGACCATTTCTCTGGAAGGCAAATGATAAACTGGTGCTTCTTTATCTAATAGATCAACCGGAACATCAGCCCATACCTTACCATCATGCTTAATACGAAATACTTTTTCCTCTACTACTTCACCAACAGTGACGGCATCAACATCATGTTTTTTAAATAATGAAATAATCTCATCTTCCGTTCCCTTTTTAACGACAAGTAACATCCGTTCTTGTGTTTCTGATAACATCATTTCATAAGCAGTCATTTTATCACCTCTTTGGGGAACAAAATCCAATTCGAGGACCATCCCCTTTCCAGCCTTTGATGCCATTTCACTTCCAGAGGACGTTAAACCTGCAGCCCCCATATCTTGCATACCGACTAGGCCATCATGATGAATGACTTCTAAACAAGCTTCAATAAGTCGTTTTTCTAAATAAGGATTACCCGCCGCCGGACTCGCATCTTCCGATTGTTCTTCCGCTGAGGAGTGGGTCGCACCATGAATCCCATCACGACCTGTTGGAGCTCCGGCATAAATAACAGAATTCCCAACACCGTCAGCAATTCCCTTTTGAATGTCATCATGGTTTAATAAGCCGACAACCATCGCATTGACAAGTGGACTATCTTCATAACATTCATCAAACTGAACTTCACCACCAACTGTTGGTACACCGACATTATTTCCATAATGTGCAATTCCACGGACGACATCTTTAAATAAAAATTTTGTCCGTTCATTTGTCAAGGAACCAAAACGCAACGAATTCATCGCCGCAATTGGACGGGCTCCCATTGAAAAAACATCGCGTAAAATACCGCCAACTCCTGTAGCTGCCCCTTCAAACGGATTTATTTTTGAAGGACTATTATGGCTTTCCATTTTAAAAACGACTGCTTGGTTATCACCGATATCAACGACTCCTGCCCCTTCACCTGGCCCAACTAGAACACGAGGAGATTTTGTTGGAAACCGCCCGAGAAGTGGCTTTGATGTTTTATAACTACAATGTTCAGACCACATAACAGAAAAAATCCCTGTCTCAGTATAATTCGGATAACGTCCGAGTAACTCCTTAATCCTGTCGTATTCTTCTTCAGTTAACCCCATCGTTTCGTAAATTTTATCGCGTTCAATTTGCTCTGGTTCCATATTAGATACCATCAAAGCCAGCTCCTTTTTATAATCCTAACCGATCAAAAATAAAATCAACATTTTTCAAATGATAAGAATGGTTAAAACAATCAACTAATTCCTCTTTTGTCAAAAGACTCGTTACGACAGCATTTTTTGCAAGTAACGTCTTAAAAGGTGTTTCAGTTTCCCATGCTTCCATTGCCAAAGGTTGGACAATACCATATGCTTCTTCACGCGACAAACCTTTTTCTATTAATGTTAATAACACACGTTGGGAAAAAATAACCCCGTATGTTTTTCCGATATTTCGTTCCATATTTTCAGGGAACACGGTTAAATTTTTCACAACATTAGCAAATCGTTGTAACATATAATGAACGGCAATCGTAGCATCTGGGAAAATAATTCTCTCTGCTGATGAATGAGAGATATCCCGTTCATGCCATAATGCGACATTTTCATAAGCCGTCACCATATATCCTCTTACCACACGAGCCATGCCACTCATATTCTCTGATGCAATTGGATTACGTTTATGAGGCATTGCTGATGATCCAGTTTGACCTTTACGGAAAAATTCTTCTACTTCCCTTGTTTCTGTTTTTTGTAAATGACGAATTTCGGTTGCCATTTTCTCAATAGAAGTTGCGATTAAAGCTAATACGGAAATATATGCTGCATGACGATCACGTTGCAACGTTTGTGTAGATAAATTGGCTGCTGTTAATCCAAGTCGTTCGCAAACAAATTTCTCCACGAATGGATCGATATTTGCATAAGTTCCGACAGCCCCTGATAATTTACCAAATTCAACGGTGGATGCCGCATGTTCAAAACGCTCTAAATTCCGAGTCATTTCTTCATACCATAAAGCCAATTTAAGTCCAAATGTGGTTGGTTCTGCATGTACCCCATGGGTTCTTCCCATCATGACAGTATGGCGATGTTCCTTCGCTCTATCTTTTAAAATCTTGATAAATCGTGTTAATTCCTGACGAATGACATCATTGGCTTGTTTTAAAAGAAAGGACAATGCCGTATCGACAACATCAGTTGAAGTTAACCCATAATGAATCCATTTCCTTTCTTCCCCAAGTGATTCCGACACAGCTCGCGTAAATGCGACAACATCATGCCTCGTCTCTCGTTCGATTTCATGGATTTTTTCAACAGAAAAAGTTGCCTCTTGACGGATTTTTTCCACATCTTCTTTCGGAATGACACCAAGCTCACTCCATGCTTCACATGCTAAAATTTCTACTTCTAGCCATGCATTGTATTTATTACCTTCCGTCCAAATTGCACCCATTTCAGGCCGTGTATAACGATCAATCATTAAATTGCCTCCTAATGACAACTATATCTCTTCATTTCCTTTATACAGATTAGCGTATTTTTCCGCTATTAATGCTGACTCACCTACAAATGTGATATGCCCCATTTTTCGCTTTTCTTTTGCCTCGGCCTTACCATAAAAATGTACAAATCCAGCTTGTCCAGTCGATAATTCATCTAATGCTTTTTCCATGTCCTCACCAAGGACATTAACCATCCGGGCGAACTGTAACTGTTGAATGTCAATAAGTGGTAAGCCACAAATGGCCCGAATATGTTGATGAAATTGTGACACATTACACGCTTCTATCGTATAATGCCCTGAATTATGAGGTCTAGGTGCCATTTCATTAATGAAAATTTCCCCATCCTTTACAAACATTTCAATCGCAAACGTTCCGACAACATTAATCGTTTCCGCCAATAATTTGGCAGCATTTTTTGCTAAATTCTCCGTTTTATCAGTAATTCTTGCGGGTGCAATTGTTTCGTATAGGATATGATCTTTATGAATATTTTCAGCGATGGGAAAATAGGTAATGACACCATCAATGGAGCGAGAAAAAATAACCGAAATTTCCTTATCAAAAGCAATCCATTGTTCAATAATGAATGGCCCCGATTGATTGGCAAATTCACTTGCTTCCTCAAAGTCAGATGCTGAATTAATTTTCAATTGGCCTTTGCCATCATAGCCACCTTGACACGTTTTAATAACAGCAGGTAATGGTGTCGAGTCGAGTGCCCTTTTACATTCTTCACTAGAATTCACAATCGCAAAAGGAGCAACAGGGAGGTCGGCTTCTTTCATTACCTTTTTTTCCCGTTCACGGTGCTGTGTTATTTCTAAAGCATCAGCACCTTGTGGCAGTTTTCCCTTCTCCTCAATATATCTTGCTGCAGTTAAATCGACATTCTCAAATTCATATGTAATCACATCACTTAACGCGGTAAGATGTTTAATCGCATCCAAATCATCATATGCCGCAACGATATGTTCATCAGCAATTTGTGCTGTTGGACAATGTGGTGTTGGATCGAGTACAGCAACTTTATAGCCCATATATCTCGCTTCAATTGCCATCATTCTTCCTAATTGACCACCACCGATAATTCCAATGGTGCTTGGAGGTAATATCGTTTTGTTTGTCTTATTTATTGGCAAGGTCGTCCCTCATTTCATTAACATTATTGCGCATCTTTTTACGATAATTGTCTAATTTAATTTGTAAATCCGTATTGTCAAGACTTAAAATTTCCGCTGAAAAAATGGCAGCATTAATTGCTCCAGCCTTCCCAATAGCCATCGTTGCTGTTGGAACCCCACCAGGCATTTGTACAATAGATAATAAGGAGTCCATGCCTCCCAGTGCCTTAGTTTGAATAGGGACACCGATGACAGGTAATGTTGTTAATGATGCAACCATTCCCGGTAAATGTGCTGCCCCTCCGGCTCCAGCAATAATAATTTTAAACCCTTTATCCTTTGCTGTTTTTGCATAGTTAACCATATCTTCAGGAGTTCGGTGTGCCGACATCACGTCTTTTTCATAGGTTATCCCTAACTCGTCCAACATATCACAAGTATGTTGCAACGTTTCCCAATCTGAAATGCTTCCCATAATAATTCCAATTTTACTCATTTGAATAGTCCCTTTCTAGTTTCTCTTTCACACGACTTTTATCTTAAAAATGATAAAAGTCTACCATCCCCCGTACAAAATACTACGAGAAATAGATAGACAATTTAACTTCGTATGCCTTATGCTGCTTATGCATGATAATCCCTTCACTCTCCCAAATCGAGTAGCATTGTCTCATCTTCAATCTTTTACAAGTACGAAATTGGGAACTTAGTTGGAAAACTCCAAAAAATAATTATCACTTAAAAAAGATTTAAAATCAATCATTTTACATCATAATTATAACAAAATATTGGAAAGTTCGCCAACTTAACTTTTTACTGCAAATTTATAATTTTGTCTCAATATTTTTACTATGTGATAGTGGTTTTGTGAAATGTGAATCAGGAATTTGATCATCAATCACTTCTTCGACCACTTCGTCATTTTCCATAATTTTTTCCGTTGGAACAATATCTTTTAAAACGACCTCTTTATCATTTTTCATTCCCCGACGTCTTACCTGCTTTACCCAAAAGCCGCCCTGAATATGCTTAGGTTCATAGGAGACAATAAATGCTCTAGGATCCATTTCTGTAATCAGCTTATACAAATTTACCTCTTGTTTACGTGGAGTTAAAATTTGCATCGTCACCCTGTCACCACCCATACCAGAGGAGGTCCAACTCGTTACCCCGTAGCCATTTTCGCGTAACTTTTCTGAAAAGTTCAATGTAGGATCAGTTGAAATAACATGGACTGTAATATACCCTAGGGCAAGTCGTTCTTCAATTTCAGACCCGATGACAATCCCTAAGGCAAATCCAACTGCATAAGCTATGATGTTTTGAATGCCATTTAAATTATCAAGAACAATACTAAGTCCTAAAATATAAATAACGACTTCGAACATACTAACAAGTGCCGCTAAATAGCGACGCCCCTTTAAAGTTAAAATCATCCTAATCGTCGAAAATGAAACATATATGATATTAATGACGAGAATAATGATGACTATCATATAAGCATTCGTTAACAAGTTATCCCTCCTCTAAAAAATTTAAATAGATATGTTGCATGTGAGTTTTCACTCCTGCTCCTTATTTGGACCATACACACGCTTGCCAATATCCGAATGAATACCTCGTAATCGGCGTTTCATTGTCCGTTGCCAATTTTCAGCTAGTGCATCACAAGCTAGTAAGGATTTAGCCAATTCCAAATCTTCTTTCTTTTCATGCATTACTTCATTACATTTGGCTATTGTCCATTGTGGATAGGGTCGGTCAAGCAAATTCATTGCACTCCCACCTTCGATATATCCTTCTTCTAGCACTCGAAAATACCAACCTGTTTTTCCGGATTTCTGAATTCTTAAAGCAAAATCCATCACTTGAAATCGACGGGCCGGCTTCCAACAAGGTTGTCTTGGCTGTGAAACTTCTATCTTTGCTTCACCTAATTGATATATATCACCCAAACAGGTAGAATATTCATCAGTTTCATCTAAAACTAAATTTTCCCCGAATCCACCAGCATCAATGTGTAATGTTAATTCCTGACGCCAAAATTCATAATGTTTTTCAGGATAAGCAAAAAGGGCTTTTTCGGGACCACCGTGAGCCCGTTTATCCGCAACTTCATCCCCGACCAATCCTGTTTTCGTTAACCATAATTTCTCATTATTGGGTTCTTTAAAAATACCACTTTCCCACTCACGTTCCATTGGAGCTTTTGCACCCTTTTGCCCCATCTTTTTCACTTTACCTTTTCTAAGTTGTTTTACAAATGGTGAAGTCATGATCATCCTACCTTTTCATTACTTTTTCATCCAACTATATTTTACTTGATTTTTCTTTTAATTTATACAAAAGTCTTTCCAAAACCTTAAATACTGTGGCATTTGTTTAAATGTCAACACTTCGTTCATTTTTATAAATGTCAAAATAGGCATGTACACTTTTGACTATATAATAATGTACAAAAATTTACGGTAATCGAAACACCTTCCGAGTGCCCTTCTACATGAAAATTCCAGCGAGAAGGGCATTCAAACACCTCCCGAGTGCCCTTCTACATGAAAATCCTAGCGAGAAGGGCATTCAAACACCTTCTGAGTGCCCTTCTACATGAAAATTCCAGCAAGAAGGGTATTTACAACCTTAGTAAGGAAATCCCCAACACAATCAACCATTATTCCCCAACCATTAACTTTAACAGCTTCAAATATAAAATTGACTAGTTAAAGTCCAGTTCAACCAAGGACCTAAACTAGCCAAATCGATTTTTATTTCATAAATTAAAATTCTAACTCACCCAAAATAAAAAAATCTATACTTCCCCAAGACCTTTTACAATTGGTTCACAACACCTTTTATATTTCTTTCCACTGCCACAAACACATCGTTCATTTCTACCCGGGAACTGATTTCCTTGCGATTGATAATCACGGAGCAATTTCATTTTAATCTTTCGCGCAAGTTTTTCCATTCGATCATGGGCATAGTTATAAATCTGTTGATAACTTTGACAAAAGTATTCCACGGTTCCTTCATGACCCATTCGATTTCGGGGGCATCCCCCGTGACATAGATGTAAAAATTCACACGACCTACATTGCTCTGGCAAGGACGGCTTCATCTTCTGAAATAATGCCATCTTTTCATTATTTAATAAACTTTCTAATGAATCTTCCTTTATATTTCCTAAACGATAGTCTTCATGAATAAAAAAGTCACATGGATAGGCATCCCCATTTTGTTCGAAAATAATCGTCTTAGGACAAGTTTCATGGTGTATACATATTTCCGCTTGATGCCCTAAATAAACAGCTAACATATTATCAAAAAAACGAATGGATAATTGTGGTTCCCCATCATGATACCAAATATCAAATGCATCACATAAAAAATCCCCATATTGTTTCGGGGAAATGACATAGTTACCTTGTTCGTATATATTTTGTGATTGAAAATCCATACAAGGGATAAATTGTATATGAGAAAAACCCCCATCTTCGTAAAACTTTAATAGTTCAGTCGCTTTAGTAATGTTGTTTTCATGTAACACTGTTAAAATATTAAAGTCAACTTTGGCTTCCCTTAAATACCCTATCCCATTCATAATAGCCTTATAACTACCTTTTCCTGAACCTGTTACTCGTCTCGCATCATTGATATATTCTGGTCCATCCAAACTTACTCCAACTAGGAAATTATATCTTTTGAAAAATAACGCCCATTCCTTTTTAATTAATGTACCATTCGTTTGGATGACATTGCTAATCGCCGTATTTCTAGGGGCATATTTCGCTTGTAGTGATACAACCTTTTTAAAAAAATCCAAACCAGCTAATAACGGTTCACCACCTTGCCATGCAAAAGGAACAACCCCCCTTTTAATTTCAAAATATTCTTTCATGAATTTTTCTAGTGTTTCATCATCAATTCCCTCCACTCTTCCAGGTCTACCATGACACCGACTATAATAACAATAATCACAAGCCAAATTACATGCTTCAGATACAGTTTTCCACATAACCCCAGACATATTCTGATGTACGATTGTGTTCAATTGCCCCACCCCCTATGGATTATAAGTATTGTATACCACTTTCATGAAGGGGGCTGTGATACAATTCACTAGTGATCTATTGGCACCTATGAATTTTCTTATTAACTTAAAAAAGCTAATGTAGACTTAACTACACTAGCTTTTGATGAAAAATTTGTATGCTCATACTTTATGATAAGAAAATAAAGTATAGAAGGAAAATGACAAACATCCCATACATGACTGGGTGAATTTCCTTCGCACGGCCTTTCATGATCATTGTAATTGGATAAAAGATAAAGCCAATTGCGATGCCCGTAGCAATACTATACGTTAACGGCATCGTTATGATAACTAAAAATGCTGGTACTGCCACTTCAAATTTATCCCATGCAATATTTTTCAACGCGGTTGACATTAATACACCGACGATAATAAGTGCCGGCGCCGTCACTTCTACAGTGATTACTTGTAATAATGGGGAGAAAAATAATGCTAATAAGAAAAATCCTGCTGTTACAATGGAGGCAAATCCTGTACGGCCACCGACTCCTACACCTGAAGTTGACTCAACATAAGAAGTAGTCGTTGATGTACCAAAAATAGATCCAGCTACCGTTGCAGCAGAGTCTGCAAATAATGCTCTACCAGCACGGGGAAGTTTATTATCTTTCATTAATCCAGCTTGAGTAGCTACCGCAACAAGCGTTCCGGCTGTGTCAAAAAAGTCAACGAATAAAAAAGTTAAAATGACGACGAGCATTTGCATCGTAAAAATATCACCAAAATTTAAAAATGCTTGCCCAAAAGTTGGAGCAACACTTGGTGCCGCACTAATAACATCATTAATATTAGTAATCATCGGGATTAAACCAAATATGATACCTACAACGGAGGTAATGATCATCCCATAAAAAATACCACCACGAATATTTAAACTTAATAAAATAACAGAAATAATAATTCCGAAAATAGCTAGCAAAACAAATGGTGAGGTGATATCCCCTAGACCAACTAATGTTGCCTCATTCGCAACGATGATACCGGCGTTTTGAAAACCGATAAAGGCGATAAATAAGCCAATACCTGCCCCTACTGCCATTTTTAAATTGGAAGGAATATAATTAATAATTTTTTCCCTTAGGCCTGAGATTGTTAAAACCATAAAAATAAGTCCTGATACTAAAACTCCGGATAAAGCCGTCTCCCATGGGATCTCATATTGAATAACAACCGTATAAGCAAAAAAGGCATTCAATCCCATACCTGGAGCAAGTGCAATTGGGTATCTCGCAATAATCCCCATAAACAATGTACCAACTGCTGCTGCAATCGCTGTTGCTGTAAAGACAGCACCTTGATCCATTCCAGCATCACCCAGCACATTTGGGTTGACGAATAAAATATAAGCCATTGCCAAGAATGTCGTTAATCCTGCCATAAACTCTGTACGATAGTTTGTCCCTAATTCCTCAAAGCGAAAATATTTCTTCAATGAAGAAGCCTCCTTAAATTTTTCGGTCGCTTTACCGCTAATTTGAATGGAGAGTATCCAAATAAAAAAGCACCCTTATATGTAAGAGTGCTACTGAATTCATGTAAGATTTCAACATAAGTTTTTCGAATAAAATCAGGTTAAAATATTTTAAACGAATCATAAGTTGAACACCGAGAACAGTAAGAAAAATTAGTATCATCATCTCGGATGAAAATGACGAATCATTTATCGACATTTTATCTTCCACGTAGTTAGACTATTTACGGTAGTCCAGTAGAAACTCTGAGCCATATTCTTCAGATTATACGGGAAAAGCTTTACCAAATTTGATATGTTAATCATACAAATTTTATTTAAAATAGTCAATAAATCACGTTGGAAACAATTAAATCCGAATATTTAGGTAGAAAGTATCATTGGTCAGTTGACAACTAAAAAAACTTTTACCAAAAACAACGTTTAGTCCAAAAGCCGATTATTTTCATCTGTAGCCATTATTCTCGATGCCGTTTCTTGTTGTTTTTTCCCTGTTCCATGACAAACACTACATCTATATTGCCACCCTTCGTCATCAGACTGCATTCCTGTACCATGACATGCTAAGCAATCATCTTCTCTCATGTTTTAAACACTTCCCTTACGCATTTTTACTTGATTAATTAAACCACCAAGCAGCATCATTTCCTTTTGTCTCTCAGACAAAGCATGCTCAACTTCAATTTTCTTATTTTTTCCTTTTATTTTGATACAAAATGGTTCTGATTTTTTTATATGTGTATGAAGATTATCTAACTGTATAACATCTCCTGATTCCAAAGAATCATAATCTGATATGTTTTTAAATGTTAACGGAACAACACCAAAGTTAACTAGGTTTTGCCAATGGATTCGGGCAAAATCTTTCACAATGGCTACTTTTAAACCTAAATATCTTGGTGCTAATGCTGCATGTTCACGACTTGAGCCTTGTCCATAATTGTGACCACCGACAATGGCATGTCCCCCATCATCAACGATTGCCTTACTTCGTTGATAATAGGTAGAATCAACAATTTCAAAGCAAAACTTACTTATCTCCGGTAAATTACTACGATATGGCAATACACGAGTTCCACCTGCCAGGATTTCATCGGTTGATATGTTGTCACCCATTTTTAATAACACAGGTACTTCTAACGTGTCAGGTAGTGGGGCCATATCCGGGATAGAGACAATATTCGGTCCTTTTTCCAATTCTATCTCCTTCGCTTCGGCTTCTGGCAACGGTCCTTCGAGCTCATTTTTGTCGATTGATTTTTCTTTTGGTTCCTTTATTTTCGAAAAATATTCACCTAATGTTCGCGGGTCCGTTATCACCCCTTTAAGGGCGGAGGCTGCTGCTGTTTCTGGACTACATAAAAACACACTATCTTCTATCGTTCCAGACCTACCTGGGAAATTTCGTGGCGTTGTACGTAAACTGTTTCTCCCTGTAGCAGGGGCTTGCCCCATTCCAATACATCCATTACACCCTGCCTGATGTAACCTTGCACCAGCAGATATTAAACTTGCGACATGGCTTGCATTGACAAGATTAGTTAAAATTTGCCTAGAAGTTGGATTAATATCTAAAGAAACCCCTTCAGCAATCTTTTTCCCTTCAACTATTTGTGCAACAACAGCAATATCACGATATCCTGGGTTTCCTGATGACCCCACATACGACTGGTATATTGGTTCCCCAGCTACTTCAGTTACGGGAACAACATTGCCTGGGCTAGATGGTTTGGCAATTAAAGGTTCTATCATTGATAAATCCAACTCTTCATCAATATCATAAGTTGCTCCCTTATCCGCCTTTAGTTCTATCCAATCATCTTCTCTATCTTGTTCTTTTAAAAAACGTTTTATTTCATTATCTGATGGGAATACTGTTCCTGTTGCACCTAACTCTGCCCCCATATTGGCAATGACATGTCGATCCATCGCTGTTAAATTATCTAACCCAGGACCATAATACTCGATTACTTTCCCAACAGCACCTTTAACATCATGACGTCTAAGTAATTCCAAAATGACATCTTTTGCGCTCACCCAATCTGGCATTTTTCCAGTGACATAAATCCCCCATACTTGAGGCATCTTCACATAAAAAGGTTCTCCACTGATTGCCATCGCCACATCAATTCCACCAGCCCCCATCGCTAACATCCCCATACAACCATTAGCACACGTATGACTATCAGATCCAATCATTGTTTTACCCGGGATAGCTAATCGTTCCATATGAACAGGATGACTTACCCCATTACCTGGGGGGCTATAATGTAAACCGAATCTCCTTGAAGCACTTCGCAAAAATATATGGTCATCAGGGTTTTTACTATCTACTTGAATAATATTGTGATCGACATATTGGGCGGAAACTTCTGTTTTTCGATAATCAAGCTCCATTGCCTCCAGTTCAAGCATGACCATAGTCCCTGTCGCATCCTGAGTTAATGTTTGGTCAATTTTTAAGCCTATTTCCGTACCAACTATCATCTCACCAGAAACTAAATGATTTTTAATTAACTTTTCTGTCACATTTAATGCCATTTATTTACCTCCCAAAACAATCTGTTCCTTGTTTATCTTTTCCTAACACCATTAAATTCATTCACTATTCATCAACCTTCACACGTACAAAATCAATATTTAATTAATGGGAATCTGTTATTAGCAAACTTAAATAAACCCCTTAGCACAGTTACGCGAAGACGACTAAACACCTATAATTCTTAATAGGATTGATCAGCCGCAAATTAGGGCTACGACAAGAAATAATGTGCTGGCTGATCAATACTAACGAAATTAACTACTAATAAAACGCTTATGTAGTACTTGTATGATAATGCCCTTTGTTTTATTCCTTCCGCTATCTATCATGTAAACAACTCACCCGTATTGTATTGTTTATCTTCCCCATTTGCTTGGTGTTTCTTGATACTTCCCTTAATTCATCATTAGGAATATATCTAAATGAATTACAAGATTACATGGCTATATTTAGAGATAGTGAAAGTTAGATGATAATCAAATCTAGACATCTTTTTGATAGGTTATAAAGAATCAAATTTTTTTCGAATAACAGCCACACTTATTAGAATGAGTGGGATAAATACAGCAACAGTTAATACATAAAATGGCCAATAATTAGCGATAACGTTGTTAATGTAACTTATATTTGGTGCAACAAGCGCAGCAGAGGCAAAAATAATCATACCGATGGGTAAAGTCAATATTCGATATCCATCTAATTTAAACAAATGAACGAATCCAATATGAAGGCCATACGTGTAAAGGGTCACTTTTAAGTAAACAGTTAAAACCCATATAATAGCAATAATACCTTCAATTCGTTGAATAATATTACCCACATTAATCACTTTTGCCAAAGTAAATGTTGGATAAATATTTTTAGCCGTTACTGTTTCACCTAATACTAAAATACATAACAAAATGACTAAAAACAGAATAATTCCGCCAATTAAAGTACCAATAAAAAAGCCTCTTTTAATTTTTTCTTGTTGATTAATGTTCGGAAGAATCATCAAAAAAACTACGAGTTCCATAAATGGGAAAGCTGTAGCCACTATCGTTCCTTTTAACAATGGTTTTACACCATTTTCCATCATTGGCTTTATCCAATCAACATGCACGTGGGGTAAAACAAGTGTAAGTAGGACAACTAATGTAACGATAACAATTGGGAAAAGAAACTCACTGGTACGTGCGATTGTTTCAAGTCCGCTACGTACACCGATAATAATAATAAAAATAAATAAAAAACTGATAACTTGTATCGGTGTTTGCGTTAAAATTTTCGATGTAATAAAATCGCCTAATTCTCTTACATATAATGATATAGATAAAAATAAATAACTTAAAAAGAAAACAGAGTTGATTGATCCAAGCCATTTTCCAAGTATTTTAAAATTGTATTGTATGATCGTTAATTTTGGGTAAAAACTGCCAACAGCAATAAATAAATACACGATAAGTAATCCGATAGCCAAAGCTAAAATCATCGATAGCCAAGCATCTTGACCTGCATCATTAGTTACAGTAGTTGGTAAAATCAAAATAGCATCACCAATCGTAATAAGTGTGACTAATACTACAAATTGATGAATACTGATTAGTTCTTTTTTAGCCATTTTATAACACTTCCCCTTAGCTAAACCATCTAAATACACTATCACTTATTGGCTTATAAACGATAATGAGCCAATCGAGTAGGTTTGGAAATTTTATATGCAGGAAATGTATTATATTTAATCCGATCCCAATCAGTAATAATAATAGAAATAAATACATTTCCTTTTTTAACATTCTTTCCTTTAACAGGGGATATTCTATCAATATAATGGCTAGACCAACAGATATAATGCTTATCACTTTCAACATATTATTGTTGCCCCTTTACACCCTCATTTAATGGGTTTCCAATAGTTCCAAGTTGTTTGATATTTACATTAACAGCAACCTCAACATTTAAATTTGCAAATTTTTCTTCCCAATCGTCTTTATTTTTTTTCCATACTTTCGGATGTGAACGATAAATTGTTTCGCCAAAACCAAATATATCAGTCTGATATTCATCTTGTACTTTATGAATCGTTCCTTCTATTATTTGGGTTATTCTATTTTCAATTTTTCTTTCCAACTTTTTTATTTCAGAAGGTTTAGTTAAATCAATTGAGCAGTCAGTCTCACCTATATTTGCTTCAGCCCGTATATCCAGTTCAATTTCAGGTTCACCACTTTTTGTCATCTTTGCCAATTGTTTTGCCTTTGAACGAAGGATTTCAATTGACATTCCTTCGCCACTGGGACAGTCAATATGCCCCACTGTATTATGGATCTTATTTGTAATATAATTATATCCCTTTCCCTCTTCCTCGTTTAACCAGCCAACTAATTTATATTGTTGAAATATCCCTAAACCTACATAAAGAAAACCCGCGGGTGAATCACTCGTTTCCGTATTTGCCATTGTTTTTCCTTCCGCTAAATCACCTTGAACTTTCACACCAGATAATACAGGGTTTTTACCTGGGGTTGTGAGCATTCCCAACAGTTCCCTTAAACTCACCGCAACTGTTTCTCCCCATACTTCTCCTGATTTTTCAAGTAAAGCGTATAGCGCATTTGCTGATATCTTTTCAGTTATTGTTTGTACTTTTAATAAATCTTCGGCTTTCGATCCCTTCGCAATAATAATAATAAAGTCACCTCTAAAATCTTTATCCCGTGATAAAAAATCTAAAATATCTGCAATCCCTTCCTTTGCGACTTCTTCACTAATAATAAGCAGTCGTAAATGGGATGTATATATTCTTCTAGAATTTGTTAAACTTAATCTTCTTAACGTTTCATAAATTGACTTCCCTGTTTTAGTACGTACTGTTACGGGCGTCATACCACTTTCATTTGACTGTGGACTCACAACACCAGGATTTACTATTTGGACACCCAACTTATAGCCATCCTCTGCTTTATCAATGGATAGTCCCACTGCAATTGCTAATTCATTTAATTCTTTCTTGTCCCAACAACTTGTTAATATCGGAAGAAAAATAAGAGCTATAAATAATAAAATAATACTACGTTTCATAACCTTCCTTCCCCTTTGTCCCTAAATCTACTTTTCAACATGGGCTTATGTCATCATTTTTCCGGTGGTCTTGGTTGTGGTGTTCGGTTTCGAATTAGGTTTCTCTGACCAATAAGTTTAGGGCGAGTTCGCATTGACCAAAATGGAAATCGAACAAATACATCTTTTTGGTTATCTTTAATATAAGGGGCCAAGGAACTCATATAAGGTACTCCGAATGAACGTAAACCACACAAATGGATGATTAAAATGACGACACCAATCACAATACCAAATAACCCGAAGCTTGCGGCCATGATAATAAGTGGGAAACGAAGTATTCTTGTTGCAATCGATAAATCATTAGCCGGAAAAACAAATGAAGCAATTGCAGTAGTCGAAACGACGATAATTAATGCTGCGGATACAAGACCGGCTTCCACGGCAGCTTGTCCTATGACTAGGGTACCTACAATAGATAAAGCAGAACCAATTGCTTTCGGCATTCTCAGGCTTGCTTCCCGTAAAATTTCAAACGCAATTTCCATTAAAAGTACTTCTAGTACCGCTGGAAAGGGAATCTGTTCTCGCTGTGCTAATAAACTAAATAGTAATTCCGATGGAATCATTTCCTGATGAAAAGTAGTAATTGCCACGTAAAGTGATGGGGCAAGAAAAGCAATTAAAAAACAAAAATAACGTAATAATCGTAATGCTGAACTTACGCCTGATCTACTATAGTAATCTTCTGCTGCCTGAAATAGCTGAATAAACAATGCTGGGGCTAGAAGAACAAATGGTGTGCCATCAACTAATATCGCAATACGTCCTTCTAATATTCCAGCAGCAATCACATCTGGTCGTTCCGAATTGTAAAGTGTCGGAAAAGGAGTAACTGCTTCGTCTTGAATTAACTCCTCTATATAACTACTTTCAAAAATTCCATCAATATCAATTCGGTCTAAACGACTTCGTACTTCTTTAAGAAGATCATCGTCCACAATTCCTTCAATATACATAAGAGCAACATCTGTTTTAGTCACTCGCCCAATTACTCTATTTTCCATCCATAAATTTGGATGTTTTATCTTACGACGAATAAGTGCTGTATTTGTACGGATGCTTTCAGAAAAAGATTCTTTTGGACCACGTACTACACTTTCACTAGATGTCTCCGTAACCCCACGATTATCCCACTGCTGTAAACCAATAACGAATCCAACAATATACCCGTCTAACAATAAAATAACATTTCCAGATAATAAGTTGCTCAATAAATCCCCAAAGTTAGTAACTTCTTTTAATTCTCCTACAGTTAGAACAAAATTCTTTAATTGTTCTAATAGGGGCTCTGATTCCTCCTTATCATTCTCTACTTCATTAAATTCAAACAAAAGAGATTCCATAATGAATTTTTGGACAGAAACTATATCTGATAATCCATCTGTATAAAAAACGGCGACAGTCGTTTTTGGAGTTGGACCAACTTTAAATTCCCTGACAATAATATCAGCACTATTTCCTAATCTTTCCATAATAAAATTCTTGTTTTGTTCTAGATTTTTATTAATTCGCTTTTTTAAAGGTGGTATCCTGTTTATTTCCTTTTGATTTGAATGATCTAGTGTATTGTTTGTAGATTTCCCCATGCTCATTTATCACTCTTTATGATGGAATTTAATATTAATTTTAGAAAACTATTACCTAAAGTATTTCCCCTCATTATGTTTTTATGCTTATTTATAAAATATAATGGATTGGGATAAAGGTTTTTAGCCGTAATTATTTCCAGTGATTTGCCAATGATATTCACTCATATTAGGCCACCATCATAAACACACATGATGGTCTATATTAATCAGCATTGCTATCTTTATCATATGAAATACTAATGATTTCTACTAAACCCGATCATCAATTCCAAAGAACCCGTGACTTTATTCACGGGGACATAAATTTATATCTCAATGAATAATTTTCGCAAAAACAGCCTACAATCAACTAAAAATCAAGTTAATGAAGGCAATATTTTTACGCTACTTTCCATATTAATTTTAAATACTCCTTTTACCTTTTCTTTTCCGTTCGTTTTAATCGTCACTTTTACACATTGAGCAAGTTTAATGCATCCTTTATGCGATGATCGGGTAATATTACCATTTTTTTGATAGACAATGATTTCTATCGGTGTTGATGTGTATTCTTGTACCCACACTTGCAGTGTACCGAACTGAATATCAGCAAAATTTGATTTCCATAAGATCATTTCATCACAGCCGGGTAAAATTGTAAATGGATTATAAATACAATCATTAAAAGTAGCCATCGTATGATAACTGTGACAAAGATAATATCCCTCTAATAATTGGTAACCACAAAGCACACCTTTTTCAATAGTTGTATAGTGATAAGTAGGCTCTAAAGAACAAATGGGATAACATGCTAAACATGGACGCAAGTGCATTAATGTAATACAATTTTTATGAATAGCAGTCAATAAAAAAAACTTGGTTATTGAGTGATAATGTATATTTTCAACAGTTAATAATTCACCATTTCTTTTATAAAATATAACTGGTCGATATAAGCAATTTTTATCCAATTCCATAATGATCAATTCCCTTTTCCTCATTCAGAAGATTTGAAATGACTTGAATGGATTGTTTTAATCTTGGATGATAAATCTCTTTAGCATTTGAAATTCTCGTCATTATGTTGCTATAATTTACGATAATACCTTCCACTAAATCTAACACCCTTGTTGAAGTAACCTCATCAGTTGCAAGAGCATAATCCAAACATTGTACTGTTTTCGCAAAATCAAAACACTTTCCACGGTAAGCAAGTGAAATAAAGGGTTTGTTCACGGAAGCAGCTAAAACATTTGCATGAAGTTTTACATTTATTGAAAAATAACAATTTTGGATAACCTTCAGCAATGTTCGCGCATCATAGACGATTGAATAATAACTACAATTCGGACGATTTACTTTAGATGCCAATCTCTTCACAGCTATCCTATCCTCAGTCCAAATTGGATATATTGTAATTTTATATCCTCTATCTAATAACTGATGAATCACTTTAACCAATTCATCCTCTACAAGTAATTCGTCATTACCAAATATATGATTATACGATGTACCCCAATTCACAATAACTTCTTTACTGTCAGTTGTTTTAAAGGTGTCTCCTAGCATTTCTGAAGCATAGAATAAAGCAGGATCACCTATTTCATGAATTGTCCTTTTCACTCCAATATTCCTTAACATATTTTTAGTGAAGGGACCCCGAACACTTAAATAGGAAAATGCATCATAAATCGATTGATAGCGAGATAAGTCCCCGTTAGAAATGGTAATGGATTCAAAATCTTCTATTTTATATTGCTCATCATACCCGGTACCCCAAGAAACAACGGGAATCCCTTTTCCAATAGCTTCTTCACATATGTTTAACCAATAAAGTAAATGGATTAGGGAGCCCCCTCCCAATACAATTAAATCATAGGTTGATACATTAACTTCATAATTTTCAACAATAGGATACGTGTCAATGGTAAAGGAAATATTGTTACGTTCTAGTGTTGTATATTTATAAAGCATATTTTTAAATAGTTCAAATAACATATCATCACCTACATTTCCTTCACCCAACCATCCCAAATATAAAATATTTTTAATATGAACCATTTCTTCTCACGTCTTCCTATTTTCTATGAAAAATACAGACATCAATTAAAAAATTGTTGATTATACACTACCTTCGGATCATTTGGACGCATTTTTTTCACTATTTCGTGATGTTCGAATGATTTTTGTTTGTTACCAATTCTCCAATACATCATACAAAGTGATAAGTGTGGATACCAGGTTGAAAATGCTTCATAGTGGAAACCCTCTGGTTGATAGTCATTTTGTAAAGCAAGTTCGTACCAATATATTGCAAGATTATATTTTTTTGCTTCCGTAAAATAGTCTCCCAATCTGCAACAAGGCTCAGGTCGTGGTATGTCAAATTCAAATGTTTGTAGGAGAATTTGAAGTGCCTTTTTCTCGTCATTATTTATTCGATAAATATCTGCCATGTACAAGCATGCCCTAATATTGTCTTCTAACCACCCTTTTTTACCTTGTAAAAACTTTTTATAATACAGAAGGGCTTTATCATACTTTTGATGATCCTTTAATTCATTGGCATAGTAATATAAGTCACGTGGTGAAAATATTTCTCCTTTTTTTAAACGGTTTTCATAAATTTTAATATTTCGCTGACTAGTAGCGGTATTCTTTTTTTTACCTTTTTGATGGACAATACGAATATCAGATTGTGAAATATAGCCACCTACTTCTAAATATTCATGTACAGCACCTTTCCACTGGAAATTATTTGAACGTTTAACAAGCCTGTTCCTTCTAAAATAAAATGCGGGATTTCCATAGTTATCAATTTCCAATATATAGAGCATCGACACACAATCAACCACTTTTCTCAATGATTCTTTCAATTTTTTGAATTTCTCTTGATCTGCTTTATATAAAACATCGTCTGCATCTAACCAAAATACATATTCCATACTTGCCTTACTAAAAGCAAAATTTCTAGCTGCTGAAAAATCATCTATCCATTTAAAATCATATATTTTATTAGTAAATTTTTCGGCAATTTCCTTCGTTTGATCGGTAGAACCTGTATCTACGATAATTATTTCATCACATATATTAATAACACTTGATAAACAATCACCTAGTACTTCTTCTTCATTTTTAACAATCATACATAGACTAATCGTAATCAAGGAGACCACCTCGCTATTTTTAAAATTTCTCTTTATCATCATTCACCATTCTAGATAAAAATCATAAAATAATTTTAGAAAGTGGGAAGGAACACTAAGAAGTATTCCTTCCCAATAAATAAAAGGCTAGTTAGGGTTTACTGAACATCCCA
>DKGO01000196.1 GCA_002453315.1 Caryophanales bacterium UBA6768
CCCACCAACTCATTAACCACTCAACATCCTGAAAAATAGTAATTTCACAAAATTCATTTTTCAGTTGCTTCCATTTTGGAATTATGTCTCTTAGAACTTCAATATTATGATGAATTATCGCTTCCATTACTATCATTCCCCTAAGTAATTTATTATTTAAATTAATGCATTGTAGATACTTAAACCATTTAAAGTAATCTTTCAATTAATATCATTAATATCTTACAAATATAATATGGACATACCAGCCTCTTCATGCCATCCGGCATAATTTTAATAAGCTGTCTCCTTATCAGGACACAGCAATTCAATATTATTTGAAAAATCACCACTAAATCTTAACTAGTAAATGTAAAAAACAATGACATGGATCCAGCAATACACCTTTTATTTTGTTTGTTTTTTAAAAACTTTTTAAGTTGTCTAATTAGTATTTATAATTATCCTCTCAATAGTTTCCAATTGCTTTATTGCAGGTTCTAAATAAATATCATAGTTATTTCCAAACTCTTTTTTACTTAAAACATTAAACCAAATAACAATTAATGTATAAATGAAAAACAACTTTTCTACGGGATCTAAACAACTTGAGAATTCACCTTGTAGGTATAACTTATTGATGTCATTGAATGAAATTTTAGTCAATGCTAAAAATCCAGTAATATCAAACCATTTTGGCCCCATTCTTGAATTTCCCCAATCGAGAAGTTTTAATTCCCCACTAGGGATTTTCTGGATGATATTATTCAGTGTTAAATCACCATGTCGAAATGAATAATGTTTATTTGGAAATAATTTTTTATACATTTTATTTTCAAGAATAACCTTTTCTAAACGTTTTATAAGCCGAATTGAATGGGGTGAATAGCCTGTATTCTCCAATTCACTTAATAGTTGATAAATAACTAACCTATTAGGTAATTCCTTATTTATTTCATTAAAATATGCTAAATTACCAAATACACCCACTTCGCTATTGATTACTTTTAAATGATCTAGATTTTTAAATTCATCCATTGGGAATAAATGTTTTATATTTGTTTGTTTAATAGAATTTAAAATCTGGGTTATTTCTATAACTTTTTTAATAACTCCATCATTAAATTCTGGTATAATCCCTTCAATTTTCTCAGTTGTTATAAAATTCATATTTGTACTACTATCGGATTCTAAATTAATCATTTTGGGAGTAACTTTTTGTAATCTAGGATGTAGTGGATAGATTTTTGAATAAAAAGTATTTTCTCTCCATCCTGAATTCAAAATTATTTTTGTTAGGTATTTTTTGCTAACTGCAGAGTGTTCCATAAAGCCAACATTTTCAAACCCACCTAATAATTTATATTCTGATTCTAAATTGTAATTCGAACTAATTTCTTTCTTAATTTCACTGATTGTTTTGCTAAAGCTATTAAATTGCTCATTTATATACTTTTCTAAGAGCCTATTTTCTAGATCATATTCCTTTAAATTGCGATAACATTCAATTTGTTTTTCATAAAACCAAAGTTCTTCTGGATAAAGTGCTATGATTCTTTTACCTATATAACTAGCATGTTTCCATTTACTTTTTTTTCTTAACTTATTAAAATAAATTAAATTTAATTTATAGAATATTTTGTAAAAGGTAATAATAAATCCATTCTCTTTTAAGGTAATGTACGACTTTTTTACTAATATCATCCCAACAACAACACTCCTATTAACATTTAGAGTTTATTTCATTAATTCACTTTAAAGTCCCTTAAAAATTCATATAGCCGTGGATTTATACGAAATAATAACAACATCATTTTTTGCTTTAAATTTATCTCTTTATGTTTTAAAAGATATACCAATGTACTATCAAAGGTAAATTTTAGTTCTATTAATTCTTTATCAATATTGTTTAGTTTTGATTTAGCTAAGTAATAGTACCAAAAAAACATTTCCATATAATGTTTTAGGGCCTTTTGATGAATGTTATATTCCTGTTTTTTTCTAAAATATTCCTCTCTATCTTTTAAAGCATATATTTTATCAAATCTTTTAATATGGAATTCTGAATTCATTTGACTACCACTTCTTTGTACATAGTAATATAATTTTAAATTTGTATAAATTACTTTTTTACTGTTATAAAATAGTTTGTGGACAACAGTCTCATCATCATATATATTTCCAATTTCATATTGGATATTATCGAATAAATTTCTTTTATATAATTTATTCCATGGTACAACATTCCTAATATACATAGATTTATTCAAATACATCTGATTTAAAGACTCTATATTGTTAAGTTTCTGCACCTTATATATATTTTCAATCGTATTTAATCTTTGACCACCAACCTCATCCAATTCCCAAAAGTCACACACGACTATATCTGCAACATTAAGGGTAATGGCATTATATAATATTTCGTACATATCCTTTTTCACATAATCATCACTATCAACGAATCCAATATATTTCCCTCTAGCTATATTCAATCCCACATTCCGGGCAGAAGAAACACCACCATTTCTTTTATGAATTACGCGAATTCTCTGATCTTTTTTTGCAAACTCATCACATATTTCACCACTTTTATCGGTGGAACCATCATTTACTAAAATTAATTCGAAATCCACTAATGTTTGATTTAGTATTGAACGTATACATTTCACTATAAATCTCTCAGTATTAAATATAGGTACGATGATACTTATTTTTATTTCCATCTACCAATTCCTCCAAAAAGAAAAAAACTCTACAATGTAGAGATATGACCTATAATTTATTTTGTAGTTATCCACTCTAAAGAATTAGAATAAAGACGATTTCTCTTATTATATAACAGAAATTTCTCTACTAAAACAGCCCAGTCCTTTTTCCTTACCTCAGTATACTCTGCTAACTCTTCCTCAATAAATATTATATTTGCCTTTCTATATATTTCCTCTTTATTATATAACTTAGAAACTTTTTGGGATTCATGACAAGTCAACATATACCTTTTTAACATTCTATCATAGTATGAAAGTTCTATTTTTATTTCCTCTTCTTGATGAAATGGCATTTTTGGCAAAAATGATGTATTGTTTGACTCTAAGGAATATAAAGAATTATATTCTGCCCATTCAAAAACATTTTGGAAATTCAATTTGTTACATACGGATTTTATAACTAGGCTTGTCATGTCATGATCAGTGTGTCCCCCTTCAATACAGTGCACATATATTTCTCTTGGTTTTACATGTTTTATAATTTTTAAAACATCGTTTGACATTTCTTTTAAATATCGATAAGTACCACCGTCAGGGAACCCTAAGCATATGACATTTTGTTTCTTGATTTCTAGTAATTCAAGACCCCGAACTCCTTCTTGATATCTTTTTCTAGCAATATGTTCTGATATTTTTTTTTCTCTTGCCCAGCTTGGCCCATCCACCCCAGTCCCATCAGTAATATATATAACCATTACACGGTTCCCATTTAATTTGTTCCTTCTTATTATTGTACTTATCCCTATTACTTCATCATCAGGATGGGAAGCAAAAACTAACATATCAGCCTCTGACAAGGAACTTAGCTCTAAATTTCTACCTATCATCCTTTTTGGATATCTGTATAGTCCCTTTACATATTCTCTAATTTTAGTGGTTTTTGGTTTTCCGATAACAGCGTAAAAAAAAGCAATTATATACTTCCTAATTAATTGCAATCCTTCAACTCCCCGTATATAGTATAAATCATTACTATCGAATTATTTGACTTCATTAACTTTTTCTACAATTCTATAAAACTTATTCATTTCATTTCTCGTATCTACCTCCTCCATACTGAGGTTTTTTATATGTCTTTCCTTTAATACTTTATCATTTAATAAATGTTTAATAGATTTATATAACTCTTCTTCACTGTACTCTACTATTAATCCTGTTTTTTCATGGACAATTTGTTCACTTGCACTAGTGTTTGTTGTAATAATAGGTTTGTGTAATGACCTTGCTTCGGCAACTGTAATACAATATGACTCAACCTTTGATGTTTGTACATATAATTGACATTCTTTCATATATGGAAATGGATTCTGTTTTAATCCTAACAAAATTAAATCTTGCCCTAGGTGATAGCAATCTATCATACTATTTATATTTTTTAACACTAATTTGTCCCCGTCCCCTATACAATACCAATGAATACTGTAACCGTCCCTTAGCAACCTATATAAAACCCTTGGGATTATTTCTTGTCCTTTTGGCCTACTAATTCTACCAACCGTTTATCCACCTACTGTATAAATTCGATATTCTGTTTGCATCATAATGATTTTCTTAAAGTTCCCATTTTTAAGCTTACATTTCTATCAACTAATCGGCCTTTACTTAATTTAAATACTGTATCACAATTTTCTATTGTAGTAAGTCTATGAGCGATAATAATTAACGTTTTTTCCCCTTTTAATCCATCAATTGCTTTCATAATTTCCTTTTCAGTTTCGTTGTCTAAAGATGAAGTGGCTTCGTCCATAAATAGTATTTCCGGATTATGATACAATGCTCTAGCAATTCCTATACGTTGTCTTTGCCCACCTGAAAGCTTTACACCATGTTCACCTATTGACGAATTTAATTGGTCGGGTAATTCTCTTACAAATTCTTTCAATTGTGCCTGTTCTAAAGCACGCCAAACCTCATGATCATCAATTAAATCATCATTTACTCCGAAGGCAACATTTCCACGGATTGTATCATCGGACAAGAAAATAAATTGTGGAATATATCCTATCCTTTGTTGCCAATGGGATAGTTGTTCATTTAATCTCTTTCCATCCACTAATACTTGTCCTTCCTCTGGTTCAAACAGTCCCAAAATAATATCAACTAAAGTTGTTTTTCCTGCTCCAGAAGGACCTATAAAGGCAACTGATTTTCCTATTGGGATTGTTAAGGAGATATTTTTTATGGCATATCCATTTTGGTTTGGATAACTAAAACAAACATTCTGCAACTGAATAAAATGTTTAAACTTCCTTTGACCCTTATTAATTAATGAATTATCACGTTTATTAATTGTTGAATTTGTTTTATTTTGTATTAAATCTTCATAAACGACTTTTAAAGCCGGCTGGTTATAACGTATTGTCGTAATTAACGAAACAACCCTAGTAATAGAGGGCATTAGACGAAAAGCAGCCATTGCAAAAAGAGCCATTGTAGAAATAATTTGTGTTGTGCTCATTCCTTGCAAGATAATGATTAGCATCGTGATTAAAACAATTGATACGAGCATTGTTTCAATAAATATTCTTGGTAAGACATCCAACATTTTCATTGTCCGACTATTGTTTGCACGTGTTTGACTATGATTTGTATAAGCCTTAATAAAAAAATTCTCCTTCCCGGAGACCTTTACGTCCTTACTTGCGCCCAATCCCTGGTTTACCCACTTAATCATTAGTCCAGTTACCTTCTGTTGCTCGATGCCTAAAATGCTAATTTTTTTTCGCAGTAAGACAAAAAATAAAATAACACCTCCACCTAACAAAGTCGCAGCAGTAAGTGTCGCTAAAGGAGTTGCTATTAATAACAGTATTAAAATACAAGTAATAACTAACATTTCCGTTAATAACTGAAATCCAGATATAATTATACCTTGAAATACACTTGGTACTTCTCCATTTATATTCCTTAATAAAGTTGATGTGTTTCTCTGTATATGAAAAACATATGGTTTAGTTAAATATTCCCTAAATAATTCACTTGATAATTTAACCTGTTGATTTAAAACTATTCTTAATTGTGCATAGTTAAATAACAACAAATATAAATTTTTCAAAACAAATATAAATAGTAAAAGTAAAACGGAAAAAATGATAAAATTTGTTGTTGATTGGAATTGAAAAGTACTATATATGTTTAATAGAATCTCTTGTTCTAGAATCATTTGAGGATTTGCTATAATGCCTACCAATGGAACAATGAGTCCAATACCGACGGTTTCAAATATTGCTGCTATCATCATCATAAAAAATAAAACTATCAGTTTCTTCTTCGCCTTATGATCTATTAGTAATAATATCTTTTTAATGACTTCCTTCATTTGTTTCACACCCTATGAAAATTTTAACTTCTAATTATTAATACCGATTCATGTTATAAATAAATTTGTTTTTAATGACTGATTTCACATTGTAAGTTTCTAGAAGATTGTATTCTGTTATTTTCATCTACTAACTTATTAATGGCTTGAGCTAATTCTTCTTTACTTTTTCTTTTAGTCAGGTTTTAACAGTAAATAAATTAAAATCAATATAATTCCTTTTATGATCATACCATTCCTGAATTGATCTTTAACTACCTCTTTTGATGTTCCATTTAATATTTCTTTCATATCCCTATACTCATTTAAAAATATCTGATGAACTCGTTTCGGAATGAAATCTAAAAACCCCCCACATTTCTCTAACATAAGTATTGTAATGTCGTATTTTTCCTCTGGCATTTCTTCAATCATATTTAAAAGTGCCCTTTCAGTCCCACCGACATTCATATTGATAATCATGAAAATTACTTTTTTCTTCATTTTTTATTCACTTCCATTACTTAAATCAATTGAATAGTTGATAAAATTTTTCGATTTCTTCAACATTTCCCTTTTTCTCATTTTGTAAATAGTTTACAATGTTTTGTTTTAACCCTTGATCATGTATTAACTTTTTTATTGATTGCGCGACTGCTGTTGCATTACGTTCAACAACAAGCCCATTTTTTTCATGTTTCATTTGGTTATAAACAGCATCAAATTTTGTTGTCACTACTGGTATATCAAGCATACGAGCTTCAGCAATTGCTATCCCAAATCCTTCAAATCGTGATGTCTGTACATAAATATCAGCATGTTTAAAATATGGATATGGATTTGCTTTTACGCCTATCAATTTAAAATGCTCCGTTAATTCCATTTCCCGAATAGAAAGTTCCATTTCTTTTTTTAAAGGGCCTTTTCCTAATACATACCATCTGAAATGTACCCCTTCATCTTTAAGTAATTTGCATGCTTCTAGTGCAACATCATATCCTTTTTGATGAGCAAGTCTTCCAACTGTTAAAATTCTAACCCCATCAAAATTATCCCTATAACTATTCCCGATTTCTGCCATATTAGCAATAAAACTGGGATTATTAATATCATATAAAATTGTTATTTTATCTTTATAATCTGGAAAGGAATCTAAAAAAACTTCTTTTGTTGACTCAGATACAGCCACAATTTGATGATAACGATCATAGAATTCTGATTGGAACTTTCTTATATTTTCATCAGGTTTAAATGTTACATTTACCCAAGCTATTTTCTTATTTGCTTTTACTTTATCCATGACATAATAAGTAGGAACACCTTGAGCATAACTGATAGCAATATCATATTGACTCGGATTGTTTTCAATAACACTTGCAATTTTTTTCCAATAGATAATTGCCTTTTCCGGATTACTATATTTTTTGCTTCTAATCTTAATTGTATATGACATTCTGGATATTAACTTTTTAATTTCACCTTTAAATACAGCCTGTTTTACAGAGTCCATTAAGTTTAAATTTGAAAAATCTGTATATTTCAATGACTTCAAAACATTTACTTCTTTTGGTATTAACTTTTCCAGTTCATGACCATAAGCAAACAATTGTAAATCAACTGAGTATTTCTTATAATTAAGCAAGTTTAGTAATGTTACAAGGCTTTTTTCGGCACCGGCAAAATCTAAAGAATCAATGACAAACAAAATCCTCTTTTTCACTTTTTATTTATCATCCTCTATTTAATTAGTGATATTAAATTGAATCAACAAATCTCCTTTATTACTTTATTCAACTTTCTAATTTCTTTGGTAGAATCGACGGTTTGATTATTCAGGTTTTGTTCAAATCTTTTTCTCATTTCGTTATTATCCAATAGTTGCTTAATTGCTTGAAATAATTCAAATTCATCAAATTTTACAATTAAACCGGTTTCTCCATTAATAATTTGTTCACTTGCACCTGTATTTGTTGTAATTATGGGTTTATTAAAAACTCTAGCTTCTGCAACTGTCATACAATAAGCTTCGTGTCTAGAAGGTTGAATGTAAATATCACAATCTTTTATGGATGGGTATGGATTATCTTGTGTACCTAATAGGATTAAATGTTTTCTCAAATTAAATTCATCTATTTTTGTTTTTAATTTTTCACGTAAAGTTCCATCCCCTATACAGTACCAACAAACATCGTACCCCGTTGACAAAAGTCGATTTAATATAAATGGAATAATATCTTGACCTTTTTCATGCTCTAACCTACCAACGGTTAACAAATTAATTCTTGTAGATGAATTAAAACAATTATGTTTTCTTGAGGCAAGTAACTTAATGTTATCCTTATTAATAATATTGTAAAATAGAGATGTTTTTTTACTAAGATGAGGAAAAAAATTTATAAATTTTAAAACTACATAATTTGACACCCCAAATATATAATGGTATTTTTCATATATTTTTTTATATTTAGGTAACGAGTTTTGATATTCTGTTACATCCCCATGTAACCAAGCAATCTTTATCTTCGCATTTAGATTTTTTATTGCATAAATAACGGGTAAAGAAGCTGGGATATAATAAGAAATTGCAATATCGTATTTTGATTTCTCGTTAGGTAACAAATAAGAATAGTACAAATTTTCTTCAAAGCTAGATTCAGTTCCACGTTTCAATAAAAGTGTATATAATATCGTTTTAATAGTTTGCAAAAAGTTACCTTTCACCAAATATTTTCTAATCTTTTCTAATGTTGTTTTCTCATTTCCAAACACTTCTTTAATCTTTACTTCATCCGGTAGGTGATGCAGGAGTTCACCTCCCCTTTTCATTACTAGTACCGTGATATCAAACCTATCTTTTGGCATACTATTTATCAATGAAATGAGAGAATTTTCTATACCTCCTACTATCATTTGATTCGTTACAATCGCAATTTTAATTTTCAATGATTCACCTACTAAAATTGAATTAAAAGAACTATTCATATGTTAATCAATGATGCTAAATGTTTTATTTGTTATAAGTTCTTTTAGTTTAGGTAACTTTTTTAATAACCTGAAGTCATCAACTGGATTATTACTTATATTAAGTGTTTCTAAATTTACAAAATATTCGATACCATCTAGATTAGAGATATTTTGATTACTAATATCTAAAGATTTAATTAAATGCAACTCTTCAATTAGTATCCATTCGGTATTAGGATTAGAAAGTTGACTTCTAACAATTCGTTCTAAATTATGGTCAATAAAAGTTGCTACTCCAGCTATTTCTGCCATCGTATAAAATGGCATATCTAGCTTTTTAGCCTCCCATATTATCATATTTAATGTACTTGGTGAAATTCTCCAATTTCCAGCGTTTTTAGATTCTATTCCAAAATTTAAATCATCCCAGTTATAATCTTCTGGTAAAATTGAATGGCATGTTAAAATAATATTTCCCCCTAATTCTTTTGCTTTCTTTAATATTTTCATTATATATTTTTTATTTTTTAAAAGATGTCTATCAATACAAATAGACGGTGCAAAACCAGTGTAGTTAAATGGTATTAAATTGCCTTTTCCATAATGCCCTCTAACCATCTTAAAATATTTGGGAACCAATTGATGAATGTGTCGGTCATCATAAATGAAATTTGGAAATGCAAATGTGACTGGTTTTTTAAATTTTTCACCTGTTAAACTATGAACTTGTTGATCCATCCAATTAAATAATGAAAATATTTCATCATCAATCCAACTGTCTATTCCAAATTCTTCGGTATATTGAAGTGCTTTTTTATGCTTAAATCCATGATGGGCTATTTCATGCCCATTTGCTTGTAATTCTAGTAACATATCAATTTCTTTTTGTGAATGTTCTCTTTGGCATTCGAAATGATGAAAGGCATTCATATTAAAAGTGACTTTGATATCATAATAACCAAATAGATCTTTACCATATTTATACCAATGTTCTACTCTGAAACTATCGTCAAAGGTTAATGCAATACCAGGTTTTTTATAAGGGGCAATATTTTTGGCTGTTGTTTTCCCATTAATACCTTTTTTCATGTTACTTGCGATAGTGTTCCAATACCTCCATTGATGGAATTCATGGATAAGTTTTGCTTTCAATTTATTTTTTATCGCCATCCCTTTCCCCCACTTACCCTGTTGCCCGTAATTTATTTCTCCATTGGATCACTTTGGCTAATTGTTTTTCATTTCTTCGTATACACAAATACTTTAACAACTTGTAATAGATCGAGTTTGTTTTATAGCTTACTATATCCTTTTTAAATTCATTATCATTTATTATTTCAGCAAGAATTTGCCTTTTTTGTTTCACTGAAATCCCTGTGTACTTTATCACTTCTTGTGTATATAAGAGTACCCTAGTTATAAAGAGTTCACCCAACGTATCAATATAATTAGTTAAATTATACTTTTTACAAATTTCTATTGAAAATATTTTATCGTCCAATAGATACATATAAAAATCATCTCTGAAAACTTGTGACAACGAGTCCCCGACACGTCTAAAATATACATATAACGGTTGGTCCACGAAAACCACCGTATTAATTAATGGTAGGAGACTTAAATTCAGTCGTTTATCCTCACCAAAACCCATTGTTTCATCAAATCCTATACAATATTCATCAAATATCGACTTTTTGTATAGTTTGTTATAACACGGAACAAGGGAAAACGTATTATTTGCTAAAAAGTTTGGTATTATTTCATTAATAATTGTTTTATTATTTACTGCGTGGTCTACTTGTTCCCAAACCTGCGGTACCTTTTCCGTATTATCTGCCTCATTTATTTGTGTATACTGACATACAACCATGTCAGCATCATGCCTCAATGAATGGTCCATTAATATTTTGTACATTTCAGGTAAAATAACATCATCCGGATCAACAAAAGCTACATATTTTCCCTTTGCAATGTCAATACCCGCATTTCGTGCGGCTGATACCCCACTATTTTTTTGATGGATTACTTTAATTCTCACATCATTTTTTGCATAGGCCTCACATATTTCCCCACTTTTATCTGGTGAACCGTCATTTACCAGTATTAGCTCAAATCCCGAATATTTTTGCGCTACTATTGAATCAATACAATTATGTAAATGGGATTCTACTTTATAGATTGGCACAATAATACTAATTTCAGGGTTCATTGTGTCATTCCTTTCAATTAAAAATACCTTTTTTCATTTTCTTAAATTGATAGGCCAATATAAATAAGCTAATATTATAATTCATTAAAGTAATTATAAATTTATAATGAAAGGATAAAATAGTGTTTTTTCTTGTTTCCTTATAGTAATTTCGGATGCTTGATTGAATATAATTTAGATATCTTGTTCTAGTTTCTTTATCTTCCACTTGGTTCAAAATATAATAAGAATGGTCTACACAATTATAAGTAAAGCAGCTATTTACTGTGTCAGATAGTTCGGGATATTTTCGGTTCATAAATTCAATTATTTCATCCCAACCGATAAAAGCATCTAACCTTTTTTCATAATAAGACTTTGTTAAAATACTTTCCTTTTGCTTCACATATATATAGCCAGCAAAGTTCAAGTATACTGACTTTTTTGCTTTCGCAAACAGCTTATATGTCGAAGATAAATCTTCATGTATTCTCCCAACTGGAAAAGTAATCCCTGCAAAACAATTTTTACTGAAAAGTTTATTACATAAAGAAAACCTGTATAAAACCCCTTTAAATAATTCCCTAATTGCTTCCTCATTGTTCAATTCTCGTGTGTAATGTTCAATACCACCATTATTAATAATTTCACCATTTATTTCACGTCCCAACTTACAAATAGCGATACTGCTTCCTGTTTCAATACAAGCCCGATATAGTTTTTCATACATATCTACCCCAATATAATCATCTGCATCAACGAACCCGATGAATTCACCTTGGGCATGTTGAAGTCCCGTATTTCTTGCAACACTAACTCCTTGCTTTTCTTGATGAACGACTTTAATTCTTGCATCTTTTTCAGCATACTCGTCACAAATTTCACCACTATTATCAATAGATTCATCATTAACTAGGATGATTTCTATATTAGTATAAGTTTGATTAAGTATACTTTCCAAACACTTCCTCAGATATAAGGCATCATTAAATACAGGAACAATGACACTAATTTTCGGTCTTTTTCCCATCTTTGTCATCCCGTTTCAATAGTTTCTAATCTTTGTTTGACTAAAGTTGATGAGACGTTCGAGGTGTATGGAAAGTAAACAATATCAACAGCTACCTTATAAAATCTTTCTTCCATTTCATTAAAAAGGGCACTTCCTTTCCAATCGTCACCAACGAACATGACATCGAAAAGTAATTGCTCCCATGCGGCGTATTTGTCTCTCGTTTTTTGTGCGACTACTTGATCGACATATTTAACGGATTCTACAATTTGTACTCGTTCGTGAAAGGGAATAATAGTTTGTTTATTTTTATAACTTTCAACAAGTTCATCTGTACTTACTCCGACGATTAGTTTGTCACATTGTTCCTTAGCCTGCTTTAAAATATTAAGATGGCCTACATGAAATAAATCAAACACTCCTGTTGTATAACCAACTTTATACCGCTTCATAAACCTCATCCCTTCCATCATCAAAACAAACTTCTTCAATCTGTTTCATTAATTTTTCACTTGCAGTTCCATTTTCATATGAACCGATATCTTCCAAAAATAAATTCATCTTTTCTTGATATTTTTTCAGCTGGAATTTTTCCATTTCCAACATTAATTGCTCCTGACTCTTTACGCTGATAAAAGGTAAATCATCCAATTCGAAATATAAATCCCTTTCCTTTGTCACATATTCTTCTACATCTGGTACATAAAGAAAGCACGGTCTTTTCGTTATGGCATAGTCAAAAATGAGCGAAGAATAATCTGAGATTAATACATCCGTGACGACGAGCAGTTCTTGAATATCGTTATATGCCGTCACATCAATGACATTGTCATTCCCGAATAACTTCCCTGACTCAGAAATTAAATGTGGGTGAAATTTTACTAATACGACCCAATCTCCCCCAAATTTGTCCCGAAGTGTTTTCCTTAATTCCAAGTAATCTAAATCATACACTTCCAAATTGTTATCTTTACGAAAAGTTGGTGCATATAATAGGATTTTTTTGTCACTTGGAATATTTAATTTCCTTAACACAATCTCCCTTAAATCTGCACTGTCTCGAAAAAACAGATCATTTCTAGGAGTACCATGTTCAAAAATTTCTCCATCATACCAAAAGGCTCTTCTGAAAATTTCGGAACTAAATTGACATCCCGACAACAATAAATCACATTTGGCTGAATCCTTTTTTGCCATTTCAATATAGGATTCAGGTAAAACATCCACAGCATCTTTTTCAATTTGTTTCAATCTTAATGAGCTATGCCATGTTTGGATATAATACTGATTCTTTCTTTTCACAAAAAACTCAGTTGCCCGAAAATTTGTAATGATTACTTTTGCGGTGCACAATTCATAAAAATACCTTAATGACATTATCTTCACTTTTCTAATTGACCCATTCGCTCCAATCATTGAAGGGTCAGTAAATGCCCATACAATATCATATGTATTTGGTTGAGAATTTCCGATGATATACTCACTGATATATTTAGGATTACATCCATACTGGGCACCATAATAGCTAAACATTAATATCTTATTTTGTTTAATCGGAAAAATGCGACATACATAAATAACGATTAATGCAAGCCATCTTTTAAATTGACCCACTTTCATTTATACATTCACCCGCTTTAAACTTTCCGGTTTGGATAAAATTTTTATTTTTCTTAACCCTTGTAATATATAACGAATCAACGTATTCAAACTGGGATGTAATCTGAATAAATACAATTTTACTTTTAAACGTCTGTTATTTTTTGTTGCTAGCTTAAATTTCTTAAAATTATCTCTAATATATTTTTCAATCCCCTTTTTATACCTGTTCATTTGTTGATTCTTCCCATTTATTAAAAGTAAATGATACTGAACCAGACACGTTTCTAAAATTTGTTGATATGAATTATTGCTCAGCCTGTGATAATGTTTCTGAATAAACTCATGTCTTTCTTTCATCCCTTTAATTAAATCTAAATGGTTCGGTGTATAGGTTGCGACAATGCTATCATACCGTTGATAGTAATAATAAAATGGTTCATACAATATGACATAACGATTGACATGATGCATTACCTGATGTGCCCAAAATACATCTTCGAACAAGACTCCCTTTTTAAAAGGAATTTCCTTAATCAACTTAGTTTTATACAATTTCCCCCAGGCAAAGTTTTTCACCTTTTCGTTTTTAACTAACTCATACATTAAAGTGTTATTATCCAATAACTCAAAATTTTGACTCTTTTTCGTATACCGATTATCGAACAACAACTTGTCGTCGTAAGCATAAAAAAATGCTGATTGCACGATATCAGCATCAATTTCCTCTCGCTTTTGCACCATTGTTTCAATCATCGTTTCGTTTAACCAATCATCACTATCAACAAACATTGTAAGATTTCCTGTGACATACTTCATTCCTTCGTTTCTTGCATCAGATAAACCACCGTTTTTCTTATGAACTGTGATGACACGGCTATCTTTTTCTTTATAACTTTCAATTATTTTCCCACAATGATCAGGTGAGCCGTCATTTACTAAAATAACTTCTAAATTTGTATATGTTTGCTTTAAAATACTGTCAATACACCGAACCAAATATTCCTCTACTTTAAAAATGGGAACAACGACACTTACTTTTTCATTTATCAATCACTATCTTTTCCCCTTACATGATTTCATATAATTTATTTAGCTGCCCGTGATTTGTATAGTCAGTTCTCCCGCAATTCATCGAAAGCTTTTTTCTTAATTTGGACTGAAGATATAAACTTTCTATTCTCTCGACGATTCCTTCGACAGATTGTTCACAGATCATCCCATCATATCCATCATTTAATTGACTTTGTGCTGTTGGATAATTTGTAATAATTACTGGCTTTTGTAAAATTTGCGCTTCACGAACTGTCACTGCCTTTCCTTCATATCTAGACGGTTGCACATATATATCCGCTTCTTTTATAAACGGATACGGGTTTAATTGTTTACCCAATAGCACAAAACTATCATCAAGTTGGTATTTCGTAATTAACTCTTTTATCTGCCCTTCATCGCCGCCATAACCGACTATATACCAAACGATATTTGTCATGCCCTGTTGTTTTAATAGATTCATCGCTTCAACTGCACGGTCAATTCCTTTTGCATAGGATAACCTAGCAACTGTGATGATTTTAAACCGTTTGTCATCGACCAGTGGGTTGTTTATCACTTCATCTGCTTGCTTACGAATAAAATTTGGGGAAACGATATTTTCCATAACTATCACTTTATCTTGTAACGAAGGATATCTCTTGATAAATGCTCGTTTACACTCATCAGAAACTGCAACAAGATAATTAAATTGACTCCACATGTCCAGATCGAGTTGTGTATCAGTTTCGACTGATGAAAAGTCCGTATGGATCCAAGCAATTTTTTTCTTGGCATTCACTTTTTCAGCCACAAAATAATGCGGCCATAAATAACTAATCGCAATCTCGTATTTTTTCTCCACCCTTGGTAAAAAAGGCAAAGCGTATTTCCACATGTATTGCATTTGTTTAAAACCATTTTCACTGGCATGACCTAGACTTGCTTTCCACCTGGCTAATAATCTTGCGAATGCTATAAAAACTTGTCCCGATTTCAACACTTGGCCAATTGACATTCTGAATGTACGATACGCTTTTATTTCTTCTAATATATTAACTTTTGTCGGAAGTGATGGTAATAAATCTCCTGAATGACGATATAACATTAAATCAATATCATTATTTTTATAGTCAAAGTGATGTAACATGCTAATTAAACTTCTTTCGACCCCGCCAATTTCCATATCAAATGAAGCAATTAAGACTTTGGTCATTTATTTCACCTTCATGCTAATCGATATATTTGTTGTATAGTTTTTATCCCATTAGTAAGGGAATAACCACTTTTATCAAATGCTATTTCAATTTTGTCCGGGTTATTATCCCTTTGCCCAGTATTTTGAATAATTTTCTCTACCCACACTAAAGATTCATTCAATGGCACTCTCTCAACTAACCCAATCCCTAAGTCTGCTTCAGGCTGTATCGCTTCAGAAACAATACATGGAATACCACTTGCCTGGGCCTCCAGTAGCACCATTCCCAGTCCTTCATATAATGAGGGAAATAAAAAAACATCCAAGCTATGTAGTATCGTTGGAATGTCCTCTCTTTTCCCTAAAATCTTGACATGTTCAGTTAAATTTTTTTGCCTGACAAGATTTTGTATTGGATCTTTTAATTCTCCATCTCCAATTAACAACAATATCATATGACGGTTTATTTCAATTAAATTTTCCATTATCTTTAATAAAAACTGCTGGTTCTTGGATGCCTTAAAAGTCCCAATATGTCCGATAACGATGTTATCTTTCTTTATGCCAACGGAACATTTAAATTTTTCAATGTCTTTTTCAGGTACGTCATGATAGTTTTTATAATCGATGACATTTGGAAAATGGCTGTAATTTTGTTTTGATAAACTTTTTTTACCGAACAAATAACTTCCCGCTTCCCCACTGCAGGCTAATTTCTGTGTCGCAAACAAATAAATAAGAAAACGCATCATGAATATGTAAAGTTTTCTTAATAGTTGATGGCTATGGTCTGCTGTTGTATGTGCATGGGCTATTCGGACTTTAATACGGGCCAAGAAAGCAGCCAAACAAGCAATGCCACAATGAAACAATGTATGAGCATGCACAACATCGTATGGGCCATGGTTTTTCATCACATCATATAATTGTTTAATAGAATTTGATTTTGATAATGTAAAGATCCTCCCACCAAGGAATTCTATTTCCTCGTCAAAATCAGCCTCTTCATCTTCATATGACACAAAGTCAAATTTGATTTTATGATGATTAATATTTCGATAAATATTCATAAGCATTGATTCTGTTCCTGCCCGGTTCATTGCCCCGACCACATGAAGTACCCTAGCGGGCCTATCTTTTCTCATTTCGCCCTCACCCCGTTCATAAATGCCATCCAATTTATTTTTTATTTCTCCATTTGGCAAATTCAATGACTGTTTTATATTCGTTTAACTGTTCTGTTGCCACTCCCGATGCCTTTAATTCATTAACAAAATTAAGCCATTCCTCATCTGGTAGTTGAGCACCTTTATTGTTAATGCCAACTAACATTTGAAAGTCAACCCCTAATACTGAGGCAATTTTTTCAATAATTTGGATAGAGGGGTTTTGATTTAAATTTCGTTCAATATTGCTTAAATATGATTTTGAAATATTTGCCTGATCTGCTAATTGTGATAAAGTTAACCCGCGACGCCGTCTTAGTTTTTGAATATTATTTCCTATCATTGGTCCATTACCTCGTGTTTCTTTATATAAAATAAAGGATGCTGCAATTTATTTTTAATGACTTCAATCACTCTTTGTTGTTCAAGTCTTGATAAATTTGTACCTGATGGAAGACAAATGCCTGTTTTAAACAAACCTTCAGAAATATGTACGTTTTTCCTATGAGAATAATAACGTGCCCCTTTATACAATGGCTGTAAATGAAGTGGTTTCCATACGTGACGTGCTTCTATGTTTTCCTCACGTAGTGCCTCTAATAATTGGCTCGCACTGATTCCCGTTTTATGTTCATCCACTGTTAGTGCCGTCAACCATCGGTTTGATCTTGTATTTTCTAACTCTGGCATAAATTGAACACCTGGTAAGTCTGCTAATGCATGAAAATAACGTTTGAAAATATGTCTTCGTGCCTCGACACGTTGATCTAACATTTGCAACTGTATTCTCCCAACACCAGCAAGAATATTGCTCATTCGATAATTATAACCAACAACACTATGTTCATAATAATCTTGATCATCCTTTGCCTGGGTGGCTAAAAATCGGGCCGTTTCAATAGAGGCAAGGTTATCGGATACGAGCATCCCCCCACCAGATGTCGTAATAATTTTATTTCCATTAAAAGAATAAATCCCATATTGGCCAAATGTGCCACTAGCTTTCCCTTTATAGGTCGAACCTAGTGATTCGGCTGCATCCTCAATGACGGGAACACCATAATAGTTACAAATAAATAATAACTCATCCATTTTTGCACTTTGACCATATATATTAACAATAATGACTGCTTTAGGTAGTGACCCTGCATCATAAGCATCTTTTAGTGCCCGCTTTAATGCTAAAGGTGACATGTTCCAAGTGTCTAGTTCTGAATCTATAAAAACTGGTTCAGCCCCTTGATACAATATTGGATTTGCACTTGCTACAAAGGTGAGTGAAGAACAAAAAACGGTATCCCCATTTGTGACTCCCAATAAAGAAAGAGCAAGATGGACTGCTGCTGTCCCCGAACTGACTGCAACTGCGTCACCTGCTCCCACATAACTCACCATCTCCTTTTCGAAAGCATCTATATTGGGTCCATGTGGTGCAATCCAATTTGAATCAAATGCTTCCTTTACATAATGGAGTTCCCTCCCACACATATGAGGGGGTGAAAGGTAAATTTTCCCCTTCATCACATTACATCACAACCTTATCTCCATAGTATTTTTATTCTCTCTACTGACAATTCTTGTCGGACTACCAACAGCAGTACAATGCGGTGGTATCTGTTTGATGACAGTTGAACCTGCACCAATCGTTGACCACTTTCCAACATGAATGCCTGGAATGATGGTAGCCGATGCACCTATATGAACCCCTTCACCAATTGATACATTACCGGTTAATGTCGCATTTGGTGAGATATGTGAATAGGACTCAATTTTTGTATCATGTTCAACAATAGAGCCCGTATTAATAATACAATGTTGCTTAATAGTTACCCCCGCATTAATATATACACCTGGCATAACAACCGTTCCTTTACCAATAACAGCTGTAGGACTAATAACAGCTGTAGAATGGATGATTGTTCCATATTGATGTTCTTTAATATTCAGTTGATGTTGGATTCTTTTTCTGATTTCATTACTGCCAACAGCGATAACCAACTTTACATTTCTTATTAATATGTGCTGGATATATGTCAATGGCCCATAAAGTACCCCGTTTTTATTCTTAGCAAAAGAATAGATATCATCTAACACCGCTATGATTTTTGTATTCTTTTGACTGTTAATCATTTCCTGGACAACCTTACTGTGTCCACCATCCCCAATGACAATGAATTCCATATTAAATCACTTCTTTGGAACTAGTGAATTTTTCCATCGAAACATGGTTTGGCTGGGTGATTCCTTCCTTTTGAATGACCCTTATAATTGTTAATAAAAGGATTTTATAATCCAAACGAAAAGTGTAGTTTTCAACATACCATTTATCTAGCTGGAAACGTTTTTCCCATGACAACGCATTTCGACCATTCACCTGTGCCCAACCTGTCATACCCGGTTTAACTTGCAATCGAACTTTCTGTTCTTTTGAATATAATACGTTATATTCTAGTAATAATGGGCGGGGACCGACTAAACTCATCTCACCTTTAAGGACATTAATCAATTGTGGCAGTTCATCTAAACTGTATTTTCTAATAAATTTGCCCATCCTAGTTAATCGTTGATCATCTGGTAATAGTTTGCCACGTGAATCTACTTCATTGTTCATCGTGCGAAATTTATACAAATTAAAAGGGAGTCCATATTGTCCCGCTCGTTCCTGTGTGAACATTATGGGGGCTCCCATTGAGATCCTTATCACCAATGCAATCACTGCCATTAATGGTAAGGATAAACATAACATTATGAGGCTCAATATGATGTCAATCGCTTTATTCATTAGCATCTCTCCATTTCCCCGGAATCTAATGATGTATGACTAGCTTCAATTGAAATCAATTACATTTAATGTTGACTAGCCATTGAAGTTTCTTTTACCCCTTCATATCCATGTGGATTTTGTTGTTGCCAACGCCAAGTATCAGCACACATGTCATTAATTTCTTTTGTTGCTTGCCAGTGTAACTGTTCTTTTGCCTTAGTAGTGTCTGCAAAACAAATTGCCACATCTCCTTGTCTTCTTTCAACTACCTTATATGGAATTGAAGTTTGTGAGGCCTTCTCAAATGCTTGAATCATATCAAATACACTGTATCCTTTTCCAGTACCCAAATTAAACGCATCGATACCTGGGACTGAACTTATTTTTTCTAATGCAGCTAAGTGACCCTTTGCCAAATCCACGACATGAATATAATCTCTTACTCCAGTGCCATCTTTTGTTGGATAATCATTACCAAAAATATTTAGTTGCCTAATTTCCCTTATCGCCACTTGTGAAATATAGGGTAACAAATTATTTGGAATGCCAACCGGGTCCTCCCCAATTTGACCACTTTCATGTGCACCAATTGGATTAAAATATCTTAAGATTGCGATATGCCACATTGGATCTGAGGCTTCTAAATCTTGTAACATTTCCTCAATGACCAATTTTGATCGTCCATATGGGGTGACGGCCGCCAAGGGCATTTCTTCGTGAATTGGCTTATTACTAACTGAACCATATACTGTTGCCGAGGAGCTAAAAACTAGTTTTTTAACACTATATTTTCGCATCGTGTTACATAAATTTACGGTGCCTGCAATATTGTTTTCATAATACCTTAAAGGAATTAAAGTGGATTCACCAACTGATTTTAAACCTGCTAAATGAATGACCGCTTCAACATTATTTTCTATAAATACTTGATTTAAATCCATTTTGTTTAATAAATCGACATGATATATTTTCATTTTTCTACCAGTAATTTTTGTTACTCGTTTTAATGCTTCGGGTTTACTGTTTGAAAAATTGTCAATGACAATTACTTCATGCCCGGATTGTAGTAGTTCGATACATGTATGTGTACCAATATAACCTGCCCCTCCTGTAACGAGAATGGCCATACAATTGTCCCCCTTTTTAATCACCAAGTTAAATAATCACTTCGGTACATTATGTTCAGATTCAAAACAGATTCGTAATAATAATAAAGAAAATAACAAATAAGAATTCCGTAATAAATGATTTTACCTTCCTTTTTTGAAAAAAGTGGCACAATCCAAGAAATTAAAATAAGTAAATACAATTCAAAATAAATCGAGACTCTAGCAAATATCCAACTTTGCGTCGAAATAATCATAAAGACAAATCCGAGGATGGCCATATTGATAATATAGTCACTGTTCGGAAAAATGTGCTTTAATTTTTCCCTGCCAATATATGCAACAAATATCGGTATCCCAGCAACGATTGACCTAATTATATTAGATCCTCCTTCATCAAAATGTTCATAATCACTATATTGTGTATCTTCTAATGCGGTAAACAAAAGATTAGAAAATTGATCAAATCCTAACACGGCCATCACAGCAACAATAATAACGGTAACTGTCATTTTTGACCATGCTTTAAATCTTACTAAAAAATAAATCGGGACTAAGATGAGAGCACTTTGGTGAAATGTAGATGCTAACAATATAACGAGGGAATATTTGATAAAATTCCCATTGATCACATAGCGAATTGCTAAAAAAGAAACGGCTGCTGCAAGCACTTGTCTAATGCCATTCATCGAAACTAAAAATAATCCCCCTGTAATATACACATACAAGCTTATTTCTAACATTCTAGAATAATGGTAAAACACAATGACGATTAATAAATTTGTGAAGAGTGCAGTTGTAAATAACATTATTTGGGGATCGTCAGAAATATAATTTTTAAGTATCATTTGTAACATGCCAAATCCGTAATCTTTCTGTGAAAAAATATAATCCCATGTAAAGTCGTTGTTATTATATATATTTTTATACACATATGTATCACCGATATTTGATCTAAGTCCTGATGTCAGCACTAAAGATGTTAGGGCACCAAATGTTAATATTTTATTTGGTTTTATAGTGGGGGATGTCAACTCATCCGTTGCGTAAGTAGAAAAATATCTGGCAAAAAAAGACATCATAAATACAATGATTAAGTTGATCCAAAGAATCGTCATAGTATAAATTCCTTCCAAAATTAAACTACTAATCTTGTTTTCATTACAACCCTTAATTTAATATATAAGAATAAAATCACCCCAAGTGGCAGTGCCAGCAATGTTAATCCTTTTTGTGGCGTGTCTTTTAGCAACCTCCAATTCCGACATAACAAACTGCTAGATACATAATGAATCGATTGTCTAAATTTAAATATCCCATTTGCAAATGGTAGCTTCATTAATTGCTTACGATAAAAGGAAAAGCCCTGTGGGTTATGATAATATTGTGACACCATATTCCTAGACGAGCCATCCGGTAAATATTCAACTTTGCATAACACTTTATTCATTAGTAATAAGTCATACTTTTTATCTAATTGATAATATTTATAATCGAGTCCGACATACTTTTCATTTTGAAAGAGTGGATATTCATAATTTCTAGTTAGTTCAGTACGATACACTAACTTTTTATCCCCTTTTACCTTATATTTATTGTAGAGATCAAACAGTTTTGCTGTTTTTAAATTTACTGGTAGTGTTGTGCCAATAATTTTGTTATTGGTATAAGAGTTCAAACCAACGATACCACTTACACAATCACTTCCATTTGCCTGCCAAAAATTCAATATTCTTTCCACAGCATCATCAGGCATATAATCATCTGAATCAACACAAACATTTAATTCTGTTTCAATGTGTGCATAAGCAGTATTATGTGCACCATGCATCCCTTGATTTTCCTGCCATCTATATTCAATTTGAATAACACTTTCTTCCATCCATCTTTTAACGATTTTTTCTGTACCGTCTGTTGAACCATCATCAATGATAAGCCAAATAAACTGTTTAGATGTTTGTCTTTTTAAACTTTCATAACAGTGATGGAGACAATAGGCTCTATTATAGGTTGGTGTGAATATTGTTAAGGGCTTCATATAGCATCACTTCCCAACGTTATATAAGCATTTGCAGTAGTTGTTGCTGTTTTTGTGATGTTGAAGGCTTGATCAATAGGGGTATTCTCAATCACCCTACTTGTTGCATCATGATTATTTAATAAATTCATTATCTTAACAACCCAATCATGCGGATTTATTATTGGCAAAAAGTGTACTAAACCTATTTTCATATCTGCTTCTACTGTGATTTTATTTGAAATGAGACAAGGTAACCCTGCACTTTGCGCTTCTATAAGGGTAAGTGGTAAACCTTCATGGTGTGATGGCATTAAAAATAGATCAAACACTTGTAATAATTCATGAATGTCTGATCTAATTCCTAAAAACTCTACATGATTTTCTAGTTTTAAATCCTCAACTTTTTTTTCCATTACTTTTTGCAACGGCCCATCGCCAACAAGGACAAGTTTTACATTTGGTATGATTTCTTTTAATATAGCAACAATATCAAGGAGAAAAATATGATTTTTTTGTTCCGTGAATCTCCCTACATGACCAATGACAATTGAATCATTTTCTAAGGTTAAATCCACTTTCTTCATTTTTCGAATAGATGACGAAAATTTAAATTTTCCCATTTCTATCCCATTATTTAAAATGGTTGCTTGTGTGGCTTTATGTTTAAATAACCATTTAGCAGCAGCTTCAGAACAGGCATATAAATGGGTAGAATTTGATAAAATATGTATTCCGGAAAATCCCTTATACACTTTTGAAAGAATCCCACCTTCACTGTTTGTATTGTGACTATGGGAAATTCTAATCGGTATATTTGCTTTCTTTGCAGCTTTAGTTATGAAGCCACTCATTTTATCCATATGGGAATGAACAATTTTATAATGATTATTCCGGTCCATAAATTGATTCAATTGTTTGATGAAACGGTGATGCCCTACCTCAGTCACATAAGGAATTCGGTGAACTTTTCCACCTAACTCTTGAATTTCTTGATCAAAAACACCGGGTTTAAAGGTTAAAAAGTCAAATTGGACTTTAGTGCGGTCAATATTTCTGTATAAGTTCATGATGAAGGTCTCAGCACCGCCTCGATTCATGTTGACAACAACATGCAATATTGTTAAGGGGCCGCCCATTCCATATCCCCTGACCTTTCCATATAATTTTTATACAGTGCACTTTTAGCTTGTAATATTTTGTTAACACTATATAGATCGACAATCATTTTTCGGCCATTTTGTCCCAACTCATATCTTAATGGTTCATTAACAAGGGATTTTACTTTGGTTGCAAATTTGACCACATCCCAATCATCGATGATATACCCATTAATATTATTGTGGACCAGTTGCCTATGTCCCCGATTATTAACTGCCACAACTGGCAATCCACATGCCATTGATTCCATGACATTGACAGGTAAACCTTCCCTGAAACTTGGTGCGACAGAGATATCGCACATTTGTAATAGTTGGTCAATATCCTTTTGAAAACCTAATAATTTTACGTAATCATTCATTTCTAATTGATTGATTAAATCTTGGCATTTTTTTAGCCACTTTCCTTCCCCAGCGAGGAGGAGCCTTGCGTTTGGCATTTCCTTCACAATGTAGACCATCGAATGAATTAAAAATGATTGGTTTTTATTATAATTAAATTCCCCTGCATTGAATAACAACAAATCATTTGATTCATAGCCTGCAGCTATTTTTAACTTTTGTTTTTCGGAAGGTTGTATTGGAGTGAATTTGTTTGTGTTTATGCCAACACCGGGAATATAGGTTAACTGTTTCACCCGGAATTGGTGTTTTTTTGCTAAGTTGTAATCTTCATGATTAATCGTAATTAAACAATCTGTTCGTTTTGACATATATCTCTCTACTGGATAATAAAACAACCAATTGAATAATGATGCACCTTTATAAAAGTGAAATCCATGTGCTGTATAAATGACTTTTGTCCCAAGTTTTCTCACCTTTCGGGCTGCTAATCTAGCTAAGATTCCACCTAATGGTGTGTGACAGTGAATAATGTCATAACTATTTTCTTTAATGATTTTTTTTAGTTGCTGATAAGCGGAAATATTGTCCCGACTTAAAGGTGATCGTTTTATAGGGATATCAAATTTTTGATTAATATAAGGTAAGTGAATATTCCCGGATGCTGCAACATCAACGGACCAACCTTGTTCTTTGAACCACTTCATATAAGGTAAATGGAAGGCTTTAAAGTGGTAATCCACAGTGGCACAGAACAATACCTTTTTGTTCATTTATTCAAACCCCCCCTGCCTTCTACTTCGTTTTTATCGCAAACTCTTTCTCTGTCACCATCGTTAAATATTCTAATAATTCCTTTTTTAAATCGTTTTTTTGAAGCGCCATATCAATCGTTGTTTTAATAAATCCTAATTTTTCGCCAACATCATAACGTTTCCCAATAAAATCATAAGCATAAACGGTTTCTATTTGATTCAATGATGCAATGGCATCTGTTAATTGAATTTCATTGCCAACCCCTGGTTTTTGGACCTCTAAAATTCGAAAAATAGTTGGGTTTAAAATATATCGCCCTAATATAGCTAAATTCGAAGGCGCCTTTTCTACTGATGGTTTCTCAACGAGACGATGAATTTGAAATAATCTGTCCTCTATCTCCTGACCATCGACAATGCCATATTTAGAAACGTCATCATCACAGACATTTTGTACCCCAATTATGGATGATTGTGAATGTTCGTATTGATCGATTAATTGTTTTAAACATGGTTTTTCGGATTGAACAATGTCATCTCCTAGTAATACAGCAAAAGGCTCATCTCCGATAAATTTTCTCGCACACCATACAGCATGACCTAACCCTTTTGGTTCTTTTTGTCGAATATAATGAATGTCGATCATGTTGGATGATTTCTGTACTCTATTTAATAGGTCATATTTACTTTTCAGCCGTAAATTTTGTTCTAATTCGAATGAATGATCAAAATGATCTTCAATTGCCCTTTTACCTTTACCTGTCACAATAATAATATCTTCAATGCCTGAATCAATTGCTTCTTCGACGATATATTCAATCGTTGGTTTATCAACAATGGGTAGCATTTCTTTAGGCATTGCTTTTGTAGCGGGTAAAAATCGTGTACCTAATCCAGCCGCCGGTATGATCGCTTTTTTTACTCTCACTTATTTACACTCCTTAATTTGGGATGGATACTAATTTCTTTCGTTGTGGTCTCACACCATGAGTAGCCAAATAAAGTAACTGTTTTGTGATTGAAATTTTGTCCATCAACGTAAATGTGCTCAACAATTGATCAAGATCATCCCAATATAGTTCAGATGTTTTACCAATGTATATATTTGGATACAATTGTTTTTCTAATTTTTCGTCCTTAGCCAATAGTTCCTCATATAATTTTTCTCCAGGTCTTATCCCTGTGAATGTCAATTCGATTTCATCCGTTGAAAAGCCAGATAATTTGATGAGATTTTTAGCCAAATCAATGATTTTAACTGGCGCCCCCATATCTAAGACAAATATCTCCCCACCGTTTGCTAATGCACCTGCTTGAATGACTAGTTTTGATGCCTCTGGTATCGTCATAAAATAACGAACCATTTCCGGATGAGTAATGGTGATAGGCCCTCCCTGTTCAATTTGCTTTTTGAATAAAGGAATAATACTCCCTTGGCTACCTAACACATTACCAAATCGAACCGTGACAAATTTTGTTTCACTTTCCATATCCATTCGTTGAACGACCATTTCAGCAATTTTTTTCGTTGCCCCCATGACACTTGTTGGATGAACTGCTTTATCGGTGGATACCATCACAAAAGTATGAACACCATGCTTTCTTGACGCATTTGCCACATTCATCGTACCTATGACATTATTTTTAATAGCTTCTTCTGGATTTCGTTCCATTAATGGGACATGTTTATGGGCAGCTGTATGATAGACAACATCTGGCTTATGCTGATTCATTACAGAAAACATTTTTTGTTCATCTTGAATATCCGCAATTTCCGTCACAAATTGGATGTGCTTAGTTCCACTTTCATTATTTAATTCCATTTCTATTGTATATATGCTATTTTCCCCATGCCCTAGTAAGACAATTTTACTTGGATGAAACGATACAATTTGCCTAACAATTTCCGACCCTATTGACCCCCCTGCCCCCGTCACTAAAACTGTTTTACCTGACACATGTTTAGCAATACTTTCCATATTTAAATGAATTGGTTCTCTTGTTAGTAAATCCTCGACTTCTACATCTCGACATTCGTTAACAGAAATTTTTCCGGTAACTAAGTCTTCAAACAATGGTAGAATCTTTGTTTTAATATTTGTTTTCGCACATTCTTGAAAAATACTGTTTAACTGTTTTTTATTAAGAGATGGGATAGCAATAATAATATGTTCAATATTTAAAGACTGAACAGTTTGGGTAATATCATTAATTCCACCTATAATAGGGATTCCTAAAATATCTAAATGATGTTTATGTTTATTATCATCAATAAATGCAACAGGTAATAAAGATTGTTCATTGCTCTTCTGCAATTGTCGGGCTACCATTGTCCCTGCTGAACCTGCACCGATGATAAGAGTTCTCAACTTTTGGGTTTGCTTGTTTATAAATTTATCTCTGTATACTCTCCATACAAAACGGGAGCCACCAACTAATAATATAAGAAATGCCATCGTCACAAAGAGGAAACGTAAATATACCTTTTCCATCATAATAAACTGAAATAGAGTCCCGGTTACCAATGCATAGGTTATCACTTTAACGATAATCATTAGTTCCGCTATACTCGCATATTCCCATACTTTACGGTAAAGATGATTGATAATACCAAATAAAAAATAACTACTTATAATAACGATTAAACTAATATAAAATGGTAAAGTTAACGGAACATGATTTAAACTGACTAAAAAAATACTAAGCAAAAATGTCATTACCATGATGCAAGAATCAATTAATGATAACAATATGATTCTGCGCCAATACGTCATTTGCTTCCCCCTTCTAGTGTATTTATATGTAGCATTTGTATTATGACAACGGTCCATATAATAAGTGACCCATATATGGACCTTGCCATTTTTTATAGGCATCTAACCTATCCTCACATCACACTTTCGACGACCCGCGTCTAAGGTTTATCACAACCCACAGCATAACCGAGTGCCTCCACTGATAAAGGTAAAGGAGACATTACCAAACCATATATATTTTTTTTATTTTTCATTAATGATAGAACCGATTAATGTTGCATCAACAAGTTCTAGCAATTTTCTTGATTCAGCAATTTTCGCCAATTTAGTTCGTTTTCGATTGACTACTAGAATGACCCCATCACATTGATTTGCCAATACCCTCGTTTCTGTAGATTTAATAATTGAAGGCGAATCGATGAGAATCATACTATAATAGCCGTCTGCCTTTTTTAATAAATCGGTCATTCTAGTACCTTCTAATAATTCCGTTGGATTTAACTTCGTTGTTCCACTAGTTAAAATATCCAATCTTCCTATATCTGTTTGATAAACTGCTTCATAAAATGTTGCTTTATTCGTCAGTAAATCTGACAACCCTATCCGATTACGAATCGCAAACATGTTGTGGATTACGGGGTTACGTAAATTTGCATCGATTAATAATACCTTTTCCCTTTGCTGGGCGATAGATACTGCTAAATTTGCGGTGATCATCGATTTGCCTTCAGCTCTTCCGGGAGAAGTGATTAGAATCACTTTTTTTTCTTTCTTTCCCGCCAAAAATTTAATATTTGTACGAATCGTTCTAAATTCCTCGGAGATCTTTGAATCAGAGTTTAAATAGGTAATGAGACTTCCTCGATAATGCTGATGACGGTTATTTCTACTCATGAATACTAACCTTTTCCTCTCTTAAATCCACCACTTTTTGGTGTTCTTTTTTTGGGGCCTTTTTCACTTTCATTTTGGAAACGACACCGATTACAGGGACATTGGTAATTCCCTCCACTTGACTTTTCTTATTTACGGTTTCATCCAATGAGTCAATTAAGAAAACTAACCCTGTCCCAATGACCAAACCTGCTATTAATCCAGCAATCGCCATTTTATTTTTATTTTCATTGATAGGAATTTTATTTTCCTTGGCTTCTGTTAACAGTTGCACTTCGCTAAAATCAAGTAACTTTTTCACTTCGCTTTTAAATGTACTTGCTGTCAGGTTGGCAATATCCATCGCAACTTTTGGATTCTGATCAGTCACACTTATATTGATGACTAGTGATTCATCGACCCTATTGACTACTATCTGGTTAGCAATGCTCTCTGGTGATCTAGATATCCCTAATTCATCTTGCACCTTTTCCATGATACTAGGATCTTTTATCATGACCATTAGTGTATTCATATAATTATTATCTGCATCAATAATTATCCGTGTTGATGTTTCATAAATCGGAGTATAACTAAGATTGCTGTAAAAATATCCAGTGAAGGTCAATAAGATGGTAATAATAATGACCATCCAATACCTTTTTTTAATCACTTCAAAAAATTCTTTTAAATTAATGTCTCTCATATTTTTTCCGAAATAATTTTCTTCTAAGTCACCCATCATAACAACTCTTTTCTTTTCAATATAATCTACGATTTCATACGTTTTTTCTATATAGTGAACGATAGAACAACGTTTAATTAACATAATAAAAATGGTTATTTAGTATAAAACTAATAACTG
>DKGO01000197.1 GCA_002453315.1 Caryophanales bacterium UBA6768
TATAAGACTATCATTTGCATGGATGAATCGCAAATAAAGTGAAACTTCAAACAGTGGGGGTTTCGCACCTCCCCCACTGTTTGTTAGTTGAACGAATCGGGCTTTTACTGGCTGTTAATCCCCCTCTTATAATTCTTGGAATCTCCCCGAATTCTTGAAGTGGGGGTCTTACAGCCAGTTAATCTGCAATAAATAGGGAAATTATTTAACCTCTAGATGATTCGTGGAATAGTAGGTTGTTTTGTATAAAAATTGACACACATTGATAGGATTATTGGGAAAGACAGATTTAAGTTTCACGGGGGTCATTCTCCTGGTGAATGACTGCCAACCTGAAATTAATCTCAAAAAATGTTATCAGATTTTTTATCTTTTCTCTGTATTATTTTCTAACCATAAAATTATTTCAGATAATCGCATTTTCCCTTCGGCTACTGCAACAGTAAACTTTTCATTTTCATCTGTGTTTTGTACTATTTGATAACCATTTTTCTTCAGGAAAATATCAAGTGAGGCAAATGCAGTTCTTTTATTCCCATTGTAAAAACAATGATTTTTAACCAACGATTCAAAAAGAGCAGCTGCTTTTTCAAATAATGATGAATATGCATCCTCGGCAAATGCTGATTGTTGGGGACGATGTACTGCCGATTCAAGCAAACTCTCTTCCTTAATCCCAGCATGTTCTCCATGTCCATATTTTTTCATAACTAAAAAATGAATCATCGTCACATCTCTAACGGAAAGAAATTTGATATCCATTATTATTTTAACCTTTCAAAAAGTTCATTATGTTCATCAAAGGTTTCTTGTAGCATTCGAAGCATTTCTACATCCAGTTCATCCTCAATTCTAGTTTTTCTTTTTAAAATCATATAGTCCTCTTCTACTTCAAAAACAATCTCATCACCGCGTTTTATATTAAGTTCATCAATTACTTTTTTAGGTATGCTTACACCTAGACTATTACCAAATGCAGATACCTTACGTGTTTCCTTTTTCACGTTTACATCACCCTTATCACCTTATTTATTCTATACCAAACTTTCAATCATTATCTATATGTGTAAGTATGTAAGTATATTATAACATATTATCGATGAATGTGAAGGGTGAGGTATCTTGATTGAATTTTTTCCAATTAAGCAATTTAACTAATTAACCTTGATATTCCAAAATGAAAAAACTCCCCCCAGATCATTGTGAAGGGAGCCCTATAAGGGAGAAAAATCTTAATTTATTCTTTTTCTGCGAATCATGTAGATGCTACCACCTACTAATAATAATACGAAACCTATCAACAACATGTTAAAATACGGTGAAGCTGTAGCTGGTAATTTTTGACCTTCAGGGACTTCTGGTTGCACACCCTCTTTGTCGCCTTCCTTAGGTGTTTGTCCTGGAACAATTTCAGTATTAGTTATAATAAAACCTTCAGTAGCATTACCAGTAATTGTTGATTCATAGCCGGGAACTTCTACCTCTTCAATGGAGTATTCATTGATAGATTCCCCAAGCATATTATAAAAAGTGTATGTCCAATTATTATCATCTGACAGTTCGGCAACTTCCTCTAAATATCGTTCACCATTAATTAATAAATAAGCTGTGACAGGATCACCTGGTGTGCCTACCCATTTTTTTGTAACGGTAATATCAATTCTCTCCTGTGAAAATACACCATATTTAGAAAAATCAGTTACGTCAGCAGTGATGAAACCATTTGAATAGCTACCACCTTTTTGTACCCATTTTTCACTTTCATAATGAAAAATAGCTGGGTATTTAGCATCTTCATTCACTAACATAGATAAAATGAAATCACCTTCTACTTCTATTTCGTTACCATCTGGACTATCCTTAAAAATAAAATCTAAAACTGGCCCCCCCACCAAGTAACCCCCGGGTGGATTGGGATCATCAACAGACTTTACTTCCAGTGTTACGGTACTATTATAAATATTTTTATATTCATTCGGAATTTTTAACCAAGCAATCCTGTTGCCATCTTTATTCAAAACTTCAATAACCTCATTTAACATTACATTACCTATTTCTTCTCCGACTATAACCTTCTTATCACTAATTGGTACAAAAGTATGGGAATTATTGACTGCATAATTGTGTGCTGTAGAATTAAAATAACCGTGAATAATAAAGTCAGATGGTAATTGATTATTTACAAAAGCTGCATCATCGATTGAAGTATCCCTTCTAATTATTTTAACTTTAGACAATTGATTATCTGCAAATGCAAGAGACCCAATACTAGTGACACTTCCAGGAATAGAAATATCACTCAGATTATTACTCAGAAAAGCTGAATTACCTATTTCTTCAACAGTATTAGGGATAACTATACTAGTTAATCCACTCTCCTCGAAGGCACTATTGGAAATTTTCTTAAGCCCTTCATTTAAAACTAACTCTTTTATTTTACTTTTAAAAAAAGCACTCTGCCCAATTCCCTCAACATTGCTAGGGATTTCAATCTTCTCAATAACATCATTATTATAAGCAAAAGCATATTCTCCAATATTTGCAAGATTATTCGATAATTTGACAGTTTTTAACTTATTCCCACCAAAGGCATGATCACCTATTTTCTCAACGCTATTTGGAATACTTATTTCCACTAGTTGATTCTTGGCAAATGCCCATTTCTCAATAAACTTTAGATTATTAGGTAGTGTTACGCTTGTTATATTACCATTATCCCCTGTATGAAATACATTTTCCCCTATCACTGCAACTGATTTCCCTTCAATTTCATCCGGGATAATTACATCACCACCACCACCGACATATTCAGTAATTGTTACCGTATCATCTCCGTTATCTACATGAACAAAATCAGTTGCAGCATATCCTTCCTTCATTCCAAACAACATAAACATCATGACTAGTCCAACTAGAACAACTATTTTATTTGCTATTAATCTGTTACCTAGTTGATGATTTAACAAATTATTTCCCCCTTTTTTTATTTTTGGCATTTTTATTACAATTCCTACAATTTAAAGTTATATTTTACCTAATATAATCACCTACCTTACTCCCTTTTCCATAAATATCCTTAATTTGAGTAAATTGTAACTAATGAAGGTTAAAAACAGGTGAAGTTTTCCCAAAACAGGCATAAAGGGCTATTCATTTCATCCCTATATTGGAAAGTAAAGTAAAGGATAGGTTATATTGATACTTTAATGTGTCATTTTCCAACCATCATATAATTTCATAATATTCCTATCTCCCTACAACTGCGGGTGATTATCCGTTTCCCTTTCCATTTCAATCTTTCCTATGACATAATATGACTAATAGATTTTTACTCCATTTTAATGAAAAGTGGTGGATCACGTTGTGGAAAAAAATAATTGGCGCGGAACAAACGAATTTTACTGATTTTCTAATGATTATTAGTGGTCTACTTATAATTATTGGGGGAATAACTGGTCGCCCCATTTTATTTGTTATTAGTTTTTTATATTTGCTCTATTTTTTGTTAAATCTTTGGTACGAAAAATCTATTGGCAGCCATTTCAACTTACAAAACAACAAAAAGACGATTCGCCTCTTTCCGGGTGATGAGGCCCATATTGAATTACATTTTGAAAATCGTTCTATTTTTCCATTTATTCACGGGGTATTTCGGTTTTTATTGGATGATGTGGTAATCGTTTTAAAGCGATCGTCAGCAACACCATTTGGCCATGATGAATTTCCTTTATCTATTCCTGGAAAAGGCATGACGACGTTATCTATTCCAATCCGTGGGGAGAAACGGGGAGTAGCGAAACTAAGTCAAATCCAATATCGATATCCTCATTTATTCAAATTTCATAACGTCCATCTTGAGTATGAACATTTTTTTCAACAGGAAGTTATTGTCTACCCAGAACCCCTACCTGTTGAGGGATTACATGCCTTTTTCAGGGTGGCGCCAGGACTAGAGCAGACGAGGATATCCCCTTTCGTCAATATGGAACAAGGAATTGGGACAAGGAATTATCACTCAGGTGACCCGTTTAAACACATCAATTGGAATGCCACTGCCAAGCAGCAAACATTACAAACAAATACTTTTGAAAAAACGATCGATAAGTCCCTTATCATGATCATTAATTTGCAACAGGAAGATAGGAGTAACCATGCTGTTGCAAAGCAACAATTGGAAAAATTCTTATCCCATGCAACCTATTTGGCTCAATATGCGACGAAAGCAGGTTATCCTTATCAGATTTTTATTAACTCTACCCAAATTGGAGGTAGACAATCACATCAATCCCATAGCGAAAATAGCCAGGTAAATTATATGCGAACTTTGGAGATGTTGGCCCATATACCTACACACCCGATGACTTTTCCGATTTCGGCACTAATGAATCGGTTGGACAGGTCTTTTACCCAACCAAGAACAATGATTATTATTGGGGAGATTTTTCCACAAATGAATGAAATGATGACAAGAAATCGGATTAATCATGCTTATTTTCAAGTAAAGGCTACAGGTGAAAAAGCTGTTCTAGTCCCCTACAATGCAAGGGGGCAGAAATCTTATGCCAATTAACCAGAAGGTCATCCAAACTGCTTATCATTTTTTTAGTGAAGGGATTATTTTATTTTTATTGTTAGGACCTTTTTTTCATTTTACATATGGTGGCATTCCGTATTGGACTGGTGTAGGAAGCCTTATGATTGTTACGATTACTTTTTCTTTATTGACACAGTTTTCGGACCGGATTATTTGGTTTTTATTAGTGGCTCCTTTTATTGGAATAGGTTATTTTTTTGTACTAGATGTTTCTTTCTTTATGTCAATCGTGATTGTCAGTGTGCTGATGTGGCGATATATTGTCTTACGACAGGAATCACATTTGGAAAACGAAAAGAAATACTTAGTAGTGACAACGATTTTAGTCATTATATATGTCTTGATTGCCCGGGAAAATAATGCCGTTATTTATTTAATCATGCAGTTTTTCACATTAATTATCGGTTATATTATGAACCATACTGTTTCAGTGCAACATCAGAAAAAACGAATGACATATGGACTAGGGAAACTGTTTGTTTCATTAATTTTATTATTGGTCGTTTCGATGGGGCTATTACATTTATTCGGTGTGCCGATTTTATTTATGTTCTGGGATGTTGTTGTCGTTAATATATGGCAAGGCATTGTATTGGCTGTTGCCTATATCAGTGTTGCTATCATGTATGTGTTGGAATTTTTAATCAAACTGCTACCGAATTCTAATGAAAGTGAGTTTCATTCTAACCATGCGGAGGTGGGCGTGGCGGAGGAGGAAGGCCTTGAATCCTCACCAGTAGAAATGTTAGATATTAATCTTGGTTGGATTTTCACACTTTTATTGGTGGCTTTTTTGTTATATCAAGCAGTTAAAATTTACCGGAAACGATTTAAACAAGATGGGGAACAGGAAATAATTTCTGTGACACATATGCCTTTGGAAGAAAAAAGGGGCCGGAAGCCAATAATGACACGATTGAGGGAGCGATTTTTTTCCCAACCAATTGATCCAATAAGAAAAGTAATGTATCAATTCGAACGTGAAGCAGAAAAACGACAACAAGGGAGGCGACCTTCGGAAACTTTGACGGAGTGGTTTGCACGGATTGACTTGGGGGCAAATATTGATGCCTATGAAAAAGTTCGCTACGGCGGTGGACAGGCAAGTTCAATGGAAGTAAAGCAATTATCCAACCAATTAAAAGATTGGTTCAGTAAAGGGAGTGCCAGAAAATGAAGAAAATACATCAGGCAATGGAAAAATTAAATGAAGTGATTTATGGAAAACAGGATACGATAGAATTACTTTTTGTCGCTTTAATTTCTGGGGGACATGTGTTACTGGAAAGTGTTCCCGGAACTGGAAAAACGAAGTTGGCAAAAAGTTTTGCAAAAATAATGGCTGGTTCATTTGGTCGTGTTCAGTTTACACCCGATGTGCTACCAAGCGATGTGACGGGGATTCGCTATTTTAACCCGAAAACACAGGTGTTTGAACTTCGGACGGGACCAGTTGTTACCAATGTGTTTTTGGCTGATGAAATTAACCGTGCCATTCCGAAAACCCAATCTAGCTTGCTCGAAGTGATGGAAGAAGGCCAAACGACCATCGATGGCGAAACAGTTTTATTAGATATGCCCTTTATTGTCATTGCCACCCAAAATCCAGTCGAATCAAATTACGGTACCTTCCCACTTCCCGAAGCACAACTTGACCGATTTTTATTCCAAATCGATCTTGGCTATCCTGACATTGTTGAGGAGAAAAAAATATTAACGAATTATCGTGTTGAGGACCCGTTTGAAAATTTAACAGCTGTTTTATCTGTTGAGGAGATTGTTGCTTTGCAGCGTGAATGTAAAAATATCATGGTTTCCGATGTTGTAGCAGATTATTTATTGAAATTGATTCATGCCTCCCGAGATCACCAGGATGTTGAGTTGGGAATTAGCCCTCGAGGAATGCTCGGGTGCATGAGGGCAGCCCAAGCAAGAGCATTGATGGAAGGGCGAAATTTTGTCACCCCGGGAGATGTGAAAAAATTAGTTCCCTATATTTTCCAACACCGAATCATTTTAACGATGGACGCATCCATTAAAAAAACCAAACAAGACATCGTCAACGAAATCATCGAACAAGTTTCTGTGCCAGTGGAAGGAAAAGATTGATATAATGATGGTTGAATGGAAAGTGGTTTTGATTCATTCAGCTTTTTCACAGAAAAAGCTACATTAAATGGGTTTTGGGTTTTAGGTTTTGGAATGCAGTTTTGTGAGCACAATTAAGAGCGATTAAACAAGTTTATATGCGGTAATTTCCAGTTTATATTCGGTAAATCAACGTTTTCCCATGAACCCTCCGCCATTCTTTCTTTTATATTTTAACTGGTTGATTTGCCTCCATTAATTCCCTTCCATATGCTGTTTTTGTAGCATCATCCCATGAAAAAACGTTTGTCATAAAATTAATGACAGACTGTTGGTGCTCTGCCACCCAATCGACATCAAAGATTGTCGCCCCGGTCCTTCTTGTGAAAAAATCCACAGGAGTCATGGTCATTTCATATGTCATGGCATAAAGTAACATCGCAAGGACGACAGGATTGATACCTTCCTCTTCGGCAAGATTTCTGTTTTCTCCATATAATTCAAAAATCCACCCAACATTTGATCCATATGTATCGGTTAATTTTGTTGCATCTGCCAATGACAGTCCGACAACCACACCTCGTTCAATTTTTTCTCGCCGAAAGGTCATAAAACCGGTGGAACCACCTACATCACCACCGGAAATCGGTAACTTTTTTGTGGTACAAGGGGCAAATGTCATGTCAGTTGTTTTTTCTAATGATGACGCCATTTCATCGACCACATCCTCTGCCATCTTTCGATATCCTGTCAATTTCCCACCTGCGATGGAATATAATCCAGTGGGAGATATGAAAATCTCATCTTTCCGTGAAATTTCACTTGGGCTTTTACCTTCTTCATGGATAAGTGGGCGTAAACCGGCCCACACTGATTCGATATGACCTTTTTCTAAACCTAAAGAAGGAAACATGTGATTAATATTGTTAAGTAAATACAATTCGTCTTCCTCCGTAACATCAGGATGGGCAATGTCCGCATGATATTCAGTATCTGTCGTGCCGACATAAGTTTTTCCGTCCTTTGGAATGGCAAAAATCATCCGTTGATCATCTGTGTCAAAATAAACCGCTTGTCTTAAGGGGAATTTTTCTTGGGAAAAAACGAGATGTGCTCCTTTTGTTAAAAACAACCTCTTTCCCTCTTTTGAACCATCCATTTCCCTTAATATGTCTACCCATGGACCTGTTGCATTAATGATTCTTTTGGCGTTAATTTGAAAAGTTTCTTTTGTCATTTGATCTTGTACAACGATTCCGTTTACTATGTTATGCTCATCATACAAAAATTGAGTCATTTTTATATAATTCATAGCCGTTGCCCCGAGCTCTACGGATTTTTTAATGACTTCAAGGGTTAGCCGGGCATCATCTGTCTTGTACTCAACATAATATCCACCACCTTTTAAATGCTTTTCCTTTAATAGCGGTTCTATATCTAGTACCTCACTTCGTGTTAACATTTGCCGACGTTCAGACTTTTTTACGCCCGCCAAAAAATCATACACTTTTAATCCCATATTTGCTATGAAAGGACCGAATGTGCCCCCTTTATAAAAGGGTAATAACATTTTTTCCGGTGTCGTTACATGGGGGCCATTTTCATAAATAATTTCGCGTTCCTTTCCAACTTCTGATACGAGTTTCCATTCAAACTGTTTCAAATACCTTAAGCCACCATGGACTAGTTTTGTCGAACGACTAGAAGTACCTGCAGCAATATCTTGCATTTCTACAAGGGCTACTTTCATCCCCCTTTTCTGAGCATCTAAGGCAATTCCAGCACCAGTAATCCCACCACCAATAACGAGTAAATCAAATTCGCTATCCTGAATTGTTTTGATTATTTGTTCTCGTTGAAGACTAGAAAAGATTGCCATTCAGCACACTTCCTTCGATGAAATTCCATCATTTGAAAAAAAATTTATTTAAATTCCCGTGTTGCATTGACTGCTTTTTGCCAGCCTTTATATAACTTTTCTTGGGTCGCCTTTTCCATTTCGGGAGTAAATGTCGTATCTTTTTTCCAATAGTTTTGAATGGCTTCTTTACTTTCCCAAAATCCGACCGCAAGTC
>DKGO01000198.1 GCA_002453315.1 Caryophanales bacterium UBA6768
ATTAAACTTAACACCTTTTTTATTATAAATACCATTAAAATAGTAGTAAGCGTTAAAATATTCATCAAAAATAATATTATTCCGATGTAAATCTATTGTATAGGCAATATCAGCAATATTTTTACCTCCTCGTAATTCTCTGACAATATATTGCGTATTGAATTTCTCCTGAAGGTCAATTACCAGTTTATCCACTAGGTCCTTTTCTCTAGTAAACATTTAGTTTACCCCCAATTAATTATTTACAATATCCTTTTTAGGATTTTCAGCAATTTGTAATAATCGGTACCTTTCTGGCTACCCATTATTTCTTTTGGTATAGAATCTAAATTAGTTATTGCCTGATCAATTCGTTTCAACAAATAATTACCTTGGCTTGTTTTCTTATGTTTATTAATTTCCCCTACCTCTTCGAGCATCATTTGCCAATGATGCAGCTGAACACCTTTGTCACCAGTACCTATCTCAATAGCTGTCTTTCCATTACACCATCTACAATAACAACCTTCAAAATAATTATAGATCTGTTCAAATGCGAAGGTATCTTTTTTGGGATAGGATAAAAAAGATAGTACTTGCGGAAAATAGAATTTTGAATATATATTAAAAGCATCTCTCTCAATTTTAATATACTCTTCATCAAAATAATCTATACTGGCTAAACCTAATGAAAATGCATGTATACCTTTAGAAATTAGTGCAAGTCCCAATGCAATTGGTATCTTTAAAGCAATTACGGGCTTATTTGAATACTTTTGTAAATTAATCATAAAATCTATATAACTAGCCAATGATTGTTCATTTAATTGTTTCATATCAGACACTTGAACTATAAAACCGTTAACATCAACATGGACAAAATATGATAATATCTTTTTTGCCTCAAATACAAGGTGACTTAAGTTAATTGAAATCATTGCATATTTTTCTTTTTCATTATCAACTATTTTAGTACTTTCATCAATCAATTGAACATTCATTTTTATCCAGTCTTCAATTTTATCAACTGCATAATCTGTATTGCTTATATAATGATATGGTAAAATTACTTTTTGCCCATTTAAAACTGTATCATACCATTTCATTATATAGTTTTCTCGATTGTGAGGATTCTGTAAATATTCTAGCGAAATAACCCCTTTTGATGGTGCATATGGTAATTCCATCAATCCTTTAGTTCCTCCGAATGCAATATATGATAACCTTTGGGTAGAGGGATCAATTATAACGTTTTTAAAGTTTCTATCACTTAAATACTTATGTAGCCCTTTCATCCAATATCTTACGTGAATAGGATAAATAATATTTGATTCATTTTCATTTTCAAATTGCATAGTTACACTTTTTTCCTTATAAACCCACGCATAATATTTTCCTGATGTAATAAGTTCATCCCGCATATCAGTCCCGTCAAATGAGCTAAGAAATTCATGCACCGTTTGGTACCGGGCAAACGGTTCCTTGGATGTTGCCTTAAATATAATTCTCTCTAATTTATCACTAATATTTATATTATACTGTTTTGGGGGTATAATTGGCTCATTTAGTATCTTCATTAGTAACTCTGGTAAAGTTGCAGCACTGTATGGAATATTTTTTGTTAGCATTTCATATAAAATGATTCCCAAGGCATATATATCTGCTCTATAATCGATATGTTTACTATCCCTTAATTGTTCAGGTGACATATATAAGGGGGACCCTATCTGATTTCCCGTAGTCGTGATAGATGAAAAATCGATTATTTTACTTAAACCATAATCAATTATTTTAATATTCCGCTCAGAATCTATCATTATATTATCCGGTTTCAAATCTCTGTGAATTATTCCCTCACCATCTATTATAGTATTATGTAGTTCCATAACTCCTTGCAATATTTTGATGAAAATTTGAACTAATAAATCTAGCTCCACATCGTTTTCTAGGAAGGCTCTCAAGGTATCCCCATCAAAATATTCCATTACAATAACATATTCATTTATACCAATTTCATTTTTAAAGAAGAAGTCATCTTGGTATTTTATTAAATTATTTCCTTGAACTTTCCTCAAGATATCAATTTCCCTTGTTATCCTGTTTTTTTTGTTTTTAAATTCCTCTAGAATATAAGTCTCAGCGAGAACTTTTGCTGCATAAATATTCCCACCTTTTGAAGTCTTATAAACTGATCCAAAGCTCCCACTTCCTAGTGCCTTCTCAAATAGATAGCCATTAATTACGGTTCCTACAATATTCATTTCCCATCTTCCTCTTATACATATTTATTAATAAAATATAATTATGGTATGTTAAATACCTTATGGGCTAGCCTAAGGATTTGCTTTAAAAACTATTTCTACATATTAAACTTACACAAAAACTGTAAATTATGATATCTTTTTAGACAGTTAACTTTTATTTACAAGGATCCACAATTTCAAAATAAAATGTTCATTCAAATTTGTAAGTCACAAGCCTAAATACCTATATTATAGTTAAAATATTTTTCTCAGTTACATTAAAGATACATTGTTCACTTTTTCAAGATGTTATAATCGGAAGAATGGCTCATAAATAGTGAGGCGTAAGTGGTTCAAATTTAGATTGGGAGATACATGGATAGTAATTACAGGATAGGCGATGAACTGTTAAAAGTCAAGGTCGTATGTTCGCATTTCTAACTACCTAATTATCAATTTTCAAGTGAATAAATTGCCCAAAATCAGTTTATTGGATGAAGGATAATGGTAAGGCTAAATTTCAATATATAAACCTTTAATAAAACTCCATTTTAAATTTTTATAATAATTTAAAAACACGATAAAAGTTACAATAATATACCACCATATATGATACTCTAGAATCAAACTAACATCCCATCACACATGACAGGTGCACAGATTGCAAGAAAATTTTAACATTACCTCTAGAATGATTTACATGATTAGATTGACCTGTCATTAAACCAACCTAGTTACTTCTTAATCTAGGATAATAGCCTTTCATTTAAACAATTTAAAAACTTCAGTAACTTTGGTATTAGAAAGATTTATAAATCTTAAACTATAGCAAATTCGTTATCCAACATGCTGTCGCTCCTCCCACCAATCAGGGAGGATTTCCTTTTGCCTACCACTATTTGGGACCCGCCATCCCCGCTTCTGTCGAAAATCCTCCTCTGCCTTCTCAACGTCCACTAACGTAAACAGCCGTTGTTTATGCCAGTTCCGCAAAATCCCCCGCACATATTTCCAAATCAAATGTCCACTGTGTATCGCACGAATGATTGCCTCATACACTAACGTATCGCCCATGATTTCGGCCCAATGATAAAGTTCATCTGTCTCACTATCAGCTGGTTCACCAAAATGATCTTCATAAAAACAGTACGTGGAAAAACATAATTGGTACTCATTATTCTCCACAGGTTCGGCATTATATAAATATTCCCGCATCATGTCGAATAGTGACCTTCCGTCCACATCATCCACTTCAGAACATGGTGCTGTGGCTTCTTCTACTTTTCCTTCTACTTCTTTAGCTATCTCTTCAACGTGACAACTATTATTTTCTACCTGGACATTTTCACTGCTCCCAGCACTTTTTCCTGTAGACACCCCTTGCCCATTCGTCTCAATTCTTTCCACCTCGGCACGTTCACGTCTTGCCACAAGGGACACCATTTCATATAGCGGTGCATTTGTTCCCCGTGGTGTATACAAAATAAACCCTTTATCGCGCAATTCCAATCTTGCACGCTTAAACGTACTAAGTGGCAATCCTGACTTCAGCCTTAGGGTTGATGCAGCTACCGAAAAACGCTTCACCCAATGGGCCCGATTGTTCACATGCATCATCGCAAACCAAAGTGAAATCGCACTTGGTGTCAAAGAGTTTGTTTCCAATCTGACATAAAACTCATTGATTTCCCGTATGTAATTCATCCCTACCTACTCCTTTTCACATAAATTAATCCCATCATAGAGTAGGTAAAAGGATTTGACAAAAACCCTAATTTCGTAATTCGTGCGAAAAATTCAATTTTCTTCTAATAAAATACAATTTTACGACTACTTATTATGGTAAAATTCAATTTTTGCGCAAAATGATCAAATTAGGTACTTTTTGCATTACTGACAACACCAAAAAAACCACGGAATCAAAAATTTTCATTCCGTAGTTATAGTAATAAACGTATTATATATTTATTTTATTGTTTTCTTTTTGTTTATTAATGGGCCCATCACTTGGCTCACGGATCGGCTCATGGATTGGCCCATTACCTGTTTAACCCTATTGTCCTTTCTTCATGATTGTGACTGCTTCCGGAAATGATAACATCAAGGTTATAGTGGTCAACATGATAGGTTTTGCCATCCGTTGCAGTTGTTGCATAATTTGCAACAACTGAATCACGCTTAAGCTCACCTTCAGTAAAAATATTTTTTATATGTCGCAAGATTGTAGATTTATCCCTCTGAAATAACTTTGCCATTTGATCTATCGAAAGCCATACAGTGTCACCATCAAAATTAGTTTCTATTTTAGTTAAACCATCTTCAGTCTGATACATGATTATTCTCGAATCCATCAGATCACCCCATTTTTTTAGATTGATTACTAATATACTTATTACTACCTCTCTTAAACACTTTCATCTTAATCCCGATTCAATCATCACCAATTTATTTATTATCACAACAATTTTATGTTAAATTTCTTCAATGTTTCGACAAAAATTCCATTCCTTATCGTCATTATTTCTCTTGTGTAGTTAAAAGATAAACAAATTCCATTCCATTATCAAGCTCATATGTTCTTATTCCAATTTAAAAAAACCGTCTAAACTTTATCTTTTAGACGATTAAAAATGACACAATACCATTTCGGTAATCAAACCTACTTTGATTATTAAATTTTAAAAGGTCTAAAATATTTCTAATCATAAATTGTGCACCACAGACCACAAAACCTTCATCACTTTACCACACTAAAGGGAGTTTGACCCCAATGGCAAACATCTCATTTAACAGAATGTGTGTTCCCATTTCAATTGGTTATTAGAATAGTTTATGATAAAATAAATGTGTAGTCAAAAGTTTTATGGGTGGATGGTTGTCATTTGTTATCCTTTCTTTTCTTGGAGAGAGGAGGTGATAATCATGGATCTATTCTTCGACTTTTTGAAGGATGTTTTCAGGGGATTCATTCGTGTAACAAGTGCGATTGCATTTCACAAACTCCTTTGTAAAGACGAGAAAACCACCCGATGCCGTAACAAGCATAAAAAGGGTGGCTCTCAAAAGTAATAAATATTTGACAACCACCGCCTGTACGGCTGAGGCTGCATGAGGGAGGATTACCGTCCTTCCTCTTTACTATCTATATCCATTTTATCTTAAAAACATGCAGAAATCAAGGAGTTTACTTTTATTGCTTTTTGCACCTAGCTAACCAATCCACTGTTTGACCTTCCAATAAACTACAGGATTTTCATTCATATGTGACGATTGCCTGAATCAGTGTCAATGACCTTTTTATTTATCACTTCGGCCATCCCTTTTTCATCGCGCTATTTTTTCCATAATAAATCAACTAACTGAAATCGAATCCAGAAATTAATAAACGTACCGATGTCAGTACTAAAGGAGTTTGTCCCCAATGGCACATACTTCCCCTAATAATGTATTCAAAGGGTAATACCTGTTATGTTAGAAAAAGGGAAAGGGGTCATTATTAATACTGCATCAGTTTCAGGACTTCTTGCAAGCAATGCCGGCATTGAATATACCGCAGCAAAATGTGGTATTATTGGGATGACTAGACAGCGGGCATTTGAATATGGACAAAAGTTGTGAGGGCTATTGCGGTGGCACTAGGTGTAACAGAAACCCCTTTAACTAAAGAGACTGTTATGGTAGCTCCCGGCGGTCCTTTCCATGATTTAGCGATGAATACACCTGCTGGAAGGTACGGAAAACTAAAGGAAATTGGTAAGGCAGTTGCATTTTCAGCCAGTGATAATGCGAGATGGAAATCATTGATGGTGGCTTATTGGTATATTAATTATGGGTACAAGTTTATCATTATCGAGAAAAAACGTCATCAACTTGCGGTTTTTAAATTAAGTGAGTGAAATTTCAAAGTGACTATCTAAATTGACTTTTGTCTGTACAAATTTAAGTCAATTTTCAAGATACTCATCATCTATATAGAAATATGCTGGTCTCATTCTTTACTATAGGGGTCCCCAATGGCCAATGGCTAGCACTTTTTAACCTTACTTTAATGTATTGTTATACCTATTTATCTCAGCCTTAATCCATTCATATTTCCTTCTTAACCTTTTACTGGAGTGACTCATACCGGCTTCGGCCAATGGTATGTTCAGCCTTTTTGGCCTTTTGCCATTTTTATTGTTTTTACCCTTGCCAAATTTATTCATTTCAACGCACCGCCCACCTAGTTACTAGGATATGCAGCGTACACATGAATTATTTGTAATTAAGCTGACTAATATAGGGAGGTTTTCATGTCGACTTTTATTTGGCACTTTTTAACTTCGCCAAAATTCTCTTTCTTTCTTTATATAACCTTTTACTTGTGTGACTTTCCCCCGCAACTGCTAACGGTATATCTAGTCTTCTAGTTCGGATTTTAGGTGCTTGACGTTCTAGATTCTTCCTTTTTGCAATGTCTGTCATTGCTTTCCACCATCCTCTTTGTAATTCTTCTTATACTCCGTACCTAAACTATACGTCATTAATAGCATATTTAATATGTAGACATCAATCTCGTCAACTAATACCTTTCCATCTTTGGAAATGATGCTAGCTACGTATTCTTCACCTAAAATAAACAATGGAATTAACATTAATGAATCCGTTTGTGAATAGTATGCTTTTCCCTCAGATATGCTTCTTCTTATTTTTCCACGTAAAGTCCAAGCAAACTGACTTAATACAAAATCTATTTCTTCGTCAACATTTTATGGATAAAATTCAACCTTTAAACCCTCATTTTTACAATATCTTTCAAAAAATTCCTTCATATCAAGTATGTATAATTCCTTATTTCCATTATACCTTGGGTAGTCATATGAATTCAAGACCCCCTCCATATTTTCCAACTTTTTAACAATGGACCTTAATTTATTATCTGTTTCATCGATTAACTCACTGCTTCTTTCCCTTAATTCCTGTCCACCTAGTTTGCTGAAATGTAGATTTAAAAAAATGAACGAATCTATAAAAACAAACACCACTAGTACTATTAAATATTTCTGCCAATTAACAAATAAACTTAATGGACTAATTGTTATCGTAACAGATAAACCTAATAAATATATTATATACCAGAATTTTCGCAGTGTATCATTTCTTCCTATAAATTTAACTTTTAAACTATATAGGATTGTGTACGTGAATAACAAAACAAAAACAAACCACATACCTATAATAAGTATTATTTCCAAATGTTCTTCCATTAATATTCATCCCCCCGCTTTACAACCTATAGAACATTATTCCATTCAATACTTTCCTTTAACTAATCACACCAGTTCCGTCTTATATATCCTGCACCGATTATTATTGTACAGATGATAAAAATCGGGGTCATAGTTCGAAAAAAAGTTGTCCGACAAACAATTACACTTCCCTTCATTTCAATCCTTCACATTAATTTACAAAATCCTTCTATATATTATTAGCATTAAAAAGGCTACCAGCACTGGACAATCATTGCCATATCATCACTATTTTCTACTATAGTCGTTAAAGAATAGGCAATTACCACATCATTGTCAAGGTCATATGTTCGTGTTCCAAATACTTGATTTTTCAACTTTCAAGCAATAAAATCGCCTAAAATTGATATTTTTAGACGATTGGAAATGGTAAATTTCTTTTCAGTGACCAAACACACCAGTAAAATTCTTCTTTAAAAAGTTAAAATAAATTTATATTTTCGTTAAATCGTGAAGCCCACACAACAAAACCTTCATCACTCCACCACACTAAAGGGGTCTAGTGTAGTAAATAGATAAAATAGTTAAAAAACCACCGTTTTTTCATATAAAATGAAAGTACCTATCACAGAACTTCCAATTACTTAATCCCTACATAAGGAGCTGACCCCAATGCCTCCATAAGACAAAAATCAACAATAAAAAACCACGATGAATATTAATAATTAATAAAGGGTACATAATATATAGACTATAATTTGAGGAGTGGTAGTGTGAAGTTAAAGGATAGAGTGGCTATTGTAACTGGAGGTGGCTCTGGGCTAGGGCAGTCAATGTGTGTGGAAATGGCAAAAGAAGGAGCAAAAATTGTCGTAGCAGATGTAAGTATGGACAATGCTGATGAGACGATCAATCTGGTAAAAAGTGAAGGTGGACAAGCAATAAGTGTTGAGGTAGATGTTGCTGATGCAACTAAAATAGATTCTATGATAAAAACTGTGTTAAATGAATATGGTTCTATCGATATTGTCTGTAATAATGCGGGAATTGGAGGATCTGGTGAAGAAACAATTAATGTTCCCGATGAGTCTTTGGATAAAGTGCTATCTGTCGACTTAAAAAGTGTTTTTCTCGTCTCCAAAAGGGTAATACCCGTTATGTTAAAAGAAGGGAAAGGGGTCATTATTAATACTGCTTCAGTTTCGGGACTTCTTGCAAGCAATGCTGGTATTGAATATACTGCTGCAAAACATGGTGTTATTGGGATGACTAGACAACTAGCATTTGAATATGGACAAAAAGGTATTAGGGTTATTGCTGTTGCTCCGGGTGTCATTGAGACTCCATTAACGAAGGAGGCTGGTATGGTAGCTCCTGGCGGTCCTTTCCATGATTTAACGATGAATGCACCTGCTGGAAGATATGGAAAGCCAGAGGAGGTTGGTAAAGTGGTAGCATTTTTAGCCAGTGATGATGCAAGCTTTATGCATGGAAATCCCATTCCTATTGATGGTGGATCATTGGTATATTAATGATAGATACAATCTAATTATTACCGTAGAAAAACGTCATCAACTGGCGTTTTTCTAATTTTATTATTATACCCATGACAAGATAAATTAAAAGAGAGCCGGATGCATCCAGCTCCCTTAAGTGTATGCCGAAGCAATACACCACGGTTAATTATGATGATAAAATAGAATCTATTGTATTTTATATTTTAACCTAAATTTTTTGACAATTAATTTATATTTTGTTAAGAACAAAGGTCTTGAAATAAATGAATATTGCATTATAATAAATATAATCATAGTTACCCAATGTGGTTTCTAAGGAAGTCATAATAGTATGAATACTAGAGGGTTTTTGATTTATATATAAATGTTTAATTTACGATTTAGCAATCGTGTTAATTTTCACACATTATACAGGCATATTTAACTAATACAAATATATCACCGAAACTAGACACCACGAGGTTAGAATGTGGTGTTTTTATTTTGTAAAGGGGGAGTCTATTTGTCTAAAGGAATATTATACTACTTTAAAAAGCCCGATCCAAATCGACCTATCGGAGAAAATTATGTAACAGAAATTAATAACTTCCGAAAATCCTTAGTAAAAGAGGAGGATGCAATGTTATATCTGTTTGATAATAAAGTCAAATTCTTTCATCGTTTAACTAAGGAGTTACAAGATTATAAAAACCAAACAAATTTACCACTATTTGAATTTTGGCAAATTAAAAATAGAGTAGGCTATGTTTTATATGATTATGAGCATTACATTAATGAACTTGGCGAAGTCAAAAAAAGAAGCGCTTATGTTTGGAGATTTATAGGATTTGGAAGTAGTTGCTTTGCTAGTTCCAAAGAGGAATTAAAGAAAAAAGTCTTACTTCTAATCAAGGAGTATTGCAATGATATTGAGGGAAGAGGATATAATGCATATCCCTATTATACGAAATATTTCCGTCATACATCACCATAAATGAATTATTAATTTGTAGTTAGTAACACTTTAGCAACTTTAATAAATTGGGGGTGTTTAATATGGATTTTGTTTCTATTGATTTTGAGGTATCAAATTTTTATAGCCGTTCAAGTGCATGCTCCATTGGAATTGTTAAATACAAAAATGGAAAATTGGTAGATGAATTTTATACATTAATTAATCCAGAGGAAAGTTTCGATCCATATTGTACAGAGATTAATGGAATTACACCAGAGATGGTTGCTGGAAAACCCACATTTGATAAAGTTTGGAAGGAAATAAAAAACTTTTTTGATAAAACTATCATTATTGCGCACAATGCGTCCTTCGACTTGAGTGTTTTAAGACATTGTTTAAATAAATTTGATATTACTTTCCCGGAATGTCAGTACTTTTGCACTTACCTTTCCGGGAAAAGAATCTTTCCTGATTTAGCTAGTTATCGTCTTAATTATTTAACTGAACATTTTAATCTACCTTCGTTTAAACATCATCATTCTCTTGATGATGCCAAAGCAGCTGCAGAGATTTTACTTAGGCTAATTGATACAACAAAAATAACTAATTTGGAAGAGCTAGCAAATAAACATGATTATAAACTAGGAGAATTATTTCCAGTAGAAAATACGTATCGTCCATTTTCGTCAATTAGAAAATATCGATATAGAAATCGATACCAAAATACTTTAAATGCAAAAGAAATTAAAACCATAAAAACCGACTTCGACACTAACCATCCTTTCTATAAAAAAGAATTTGTATTCACGGGAAAACTAGATTCCATGGCACGAAAGGAAGCAATGCAAAAAGTAGTTGACATTGGTGGTTTTTGTGGTAATTCTGTTACACAAAAATCTAACTATCTGGTTATCGGCATCCAAGATTTTAATCGACTAAAGGACGGTATTAAAAGTAGCAAAATGAAACGGGCTGAACAGTTAGCTAAAAAAGGACAAGGTATTGAAATAATCACTGAACAAGAATTTCTTCAAATGTTATTTTAACGAATATAGGAATATTCCAAAGCTAAATAAGTCATATCAATTGATAAAATAATATGTATATTTGTAAATTTTTATTTGATAAATGAATAAAGGGGGATATGATTGACTAAAATATTGATTACACAAGAAGAAAGCGATAATATAATGAATGAAAAGAAGTACATTAATGAAGAGATCAAGTGGATGAAGAAACCCCAACATGGTATGATTTATGAATTCACGGTGCCTATTGAATTAGGGTTTAATAATAAAATACGTTTAACTTTAATTGTTAATAGGAATACCAAGATCAGGAAATTTACTTTCACAATATTATATAATGGTACTGTAAGGATAAAATCCCTGGACATTGGAAAAGGGCATAAAAATCCTCCTTTTAGAAAAGAGGATCAAGTTGGTAAAACACACAAGCATACTTGGACAGACCAATGGAGAGATACCTGGGCATATAAACCTGATGACATTACAGAAGGGGCAGATTTCCATCAACTTTTACAAGAGTTTTTCCTAGAATGTAACATAAAGTGTCTTGTTGAAATTCCAGAAATACCATCTATAAAGGAGGAGTTGATTTTGGATGATGAATTGTTCAAGGGTAATGGAATATATTAATAATGCAGCACCAAGTTTATTTGAGTGCGAAATAGAAAAAGAGATTTTAAAAATTTCTACCCCTTTTAACTATCCTGATGGCGATGAAATAGAGCTCTACATTGAGTACAAAAATGATTATTTAATTCTATCAGATTTAAGTGAAACTTACAGGTATTTATTTACTTATTCGATGGATATAAATAATTCTAACAGAAGAAAATCTATCATAAATAACATTGTTGAGACGCATAATATTAAATTCAATAATGGTACTTTTTTTGCAATTATAAAAAACTACCATCATTTATTGGAGGCTATCATCAATCTTAGTCAGGCAATTATTAGGGTAGGGGATTTAATATACACTCTTAGAGCAACCAATATTGGATTTTTCAGAGAAGAAGTTACTGATTTATTAGATAATAATAATATAAACTACGAAATGAATTATTCAGTAAAATCACCGAAAACCGGTTCTAATTATACTTTTGATTTTGCAATAGTAGATAAGAAAAATGATGATACTAGCCTGATGAATATAATAACTAGTAATAAAGAAGGTAGAAGACCATCAATCGATTCCCATATTAAAACCTGGTTTGATATAGAAAGAAATTTAGGTGATGTTTATTCCTATAAAAATAGAATTACTTTATTAGATGATTATTCATATATATGGCAACCAAATGAATATGAGTTGATTTCAGAACTAAGTGAAGTTCATAAGTGGACGGAGAAAGATAAGTTAATAAATAAATTAATAGTCTAAATACATTTCTATATTCAGGGGAGAGCGATTTTTGTTGCCTTTTCTCCCCTAATCACAGATTTTATTATTACATAGGCATTCTCAGATTTTTACTTTTTAATTTTTCTTATTAAATTAATTCCCTTCCAACATGACCACCATAATCAAATTCTTCGTGGCTATTTTCCGGTGTACATTTTTTCACAAGTTCTTCTAAAGTAGGTTTATTTGGAATAGGGTGCAATAGGATACCTTCTTTGACTGTTCGAATTTAGATACGTGAACCATTCATAATATTGTATTGTTCAGCAACTACATTTGGTATTGGAACAAAAATACTGCCGCAAAATTCCTTTGCTCTCGTAAACAACAACATAACCCCATTTCGATTTCTTTAATATTCTATAATTACACTAAAGGGGGCTGACCCCAATGGCTCTAATGGCTACACAAATGCAGTCTCTATTTGTCACGAAAGTAACTTTTCAAAGTGAGTATCTAATTTATTTTGTCTACAATTTTAAATCAATATAACTCTAATTTTCAAGATACTCATCATCTATATAGAAATATGCTGGTCTCATTCCTTGTTGTTTTATTAAAGACTTTCCAATTAACTCGTGTGCAATTTTTCTTATAGTTGCTTCAGATAATCCCATGATATTGGACAGTTCCTTTACCGTCAATCCAACATTATAATGAAAAAAGTTGTTTTGTGCTAAAACAAACATAAATTCCGAATGTTTTTCCCCTGATATATTCATATCCTTGTTAATTTTGTTTAAGACAGAATTTATTAACTCTATTTTTTCTCTAAGTTCCGCATTCATATCTGTTAAAGTTTTCAATATAATATCTAAAAAAGCATCGATAAAGCTATTCATTTCCCCACGATTCATAATACTATTGGAGTGTTCAAATGCATCGAGATATTGATTTTTCCATTTATTACAACCTCTTGACAGTGACAACGATGATATATCCCCTAAACTTCTAGACAAGTATAGACTGCTAATATATCGGGATGTTCTTCCGTTCCCATCATAAAATGGGTGAATGTAGCCGAAAAAGTAATGACCTATTGCAACCTTAATAATGTTTGGAATTTTTTCTGTATCATTCAGGAAATTTAATATTTTTTCTATTTCTGTGTGAATTTTTTCCTCAGGTGTTAGCCCTCGGTGGATTACCACTCCACTTCCTGACTTTTTTAAAACATTGGTGATTTCCTTTCTGAAAATAATCCCGTCGGGTAATTCACTTTCTGCTATTTCCTCTTTTGTAATATCATCATAAATAGCCCTAATATCAATTGGCTTCTTCGGAAGATACTTTTCCGGTTCAAATAGGTCCATATACGATTTAACCATACTTTGAAATCTTCTGTTTTCATTTCTCTTAAGTTTTACATTCCGGACACTTAACGCAATTTCCCGTTTTGTACTGTGGACTCCTTCTAGGTCATTTGTGTGATACAACTCTTCTACCAAGCATTCGGTTATAAACTGATCCTTTGCTATTGGGGGTAATTTATTAAAACTTATCTGTAATTGTCCCGACATTTTATAAATTTCTGCCACTGTATAGATCATTTTATTTGTGGGAATATAGTACAATTCAAATACATTAGTTTGTTTTATCGGCTTAATACTTAGGCCAAACTTAACTGTGGATTCCATATTGATACGCTCATTATATTTCTTTTCAAAATAGTTTTGATCAAACTGTCGAAATATCTTATATAAATATTCCATTGTTTTTTCACTCCATATATAACACTTTTGAATGATTGTTATACAATGATAGTACATTAGATAACCCTATGCAACAAAAACATTGTTATTTATAACATAGCATATCCAAATTATACTACTTTTATTAACTTCCAAGTTTTTTTAAACTTATAATAAATATATATTGCTATAAAATTGAATTACCATCCCTGAACCGTTAGGAAATTATAAATCTATTGTTTTAAAAGCCCCCTTTGAAACGCTTCTAATAATATCACCCGCTTCTATTATGTGTATGCCAAAGCAAAACACTGTACACAATATAATCTTAAGATGACATAGTTCAATCATCGGGACTAGTTAAACGTTACATTAAGTTGCGCCACGATATTTAACGGGTATCATCACCATTAATTATCTTTTTTAAAATACTCCAATTTGAGAGAGGTCTATCAATAATGCAAAATAATCATCAAGCATATCGTGAAGAAATTGCTGTTGACAAAGGCATCGACAATACCATCCCATTTTTATTAGAAGGGTACAAATATATTTCTAATCGCACAAAACGTTATAACAGAAAGATGTTTCAAACCCGTTTATTTGGTGGAAAAAGGGTTATCTGTATGTCTGGAAAAGATGCCGCAGAAATTTTTTATGATCAGGAAAAAATAAAACGTCATGGTGCAACACCACAACGTGTGCTAAAATCCTTCCTAGGAAAAGGGGGTGTCCAAACATTAGATGGGGAATCACATAGACATCGTAAAGAATTATTCATGTCACTTATGAACAAAGAGCGACTAAATGATGTGAAGCATATCTTTAAAAAAGAATGGTTACATAATTTTTCCCAAAAGAAAGACAACTTCGTATTATATGAAGAAGCTAAAGCAATTTTAACGACGACGGCTTGTATTTGGGCTGGGGTTCCGGAATCAGAAATGCGGAAAATTAACTCCATGACAAGGCGGTTGTCTTCTTTATATGAAGCTGGTGGGGCTGTTGGGACGAGATATTGGCGTGGTAGAATGAATAGAAGACTTGTTAATCACTGGATGGAAAAGCTTGTTATTGCTGTTAGGCAACAAGAGATTGAAGTTAGTTCCAAAACTGCTTTACATCAGATCGCATGTTATCGTGACTTAGAGGGGAGACCACTGAACTCAAAAACCTCCGCAGTGGAAGTCATCAATATATTAAGACCTATTGTTGCGATTGCTGTTTATATAACTTTTTGTGCGTTGGCTCTTCAGCAATTTCCGACTGAGCGTGAAAAATTGTTGCATGGTACCTCCGACAATTATCAGATGTTTATGCAGGAGGTACGACGATATTATCCATTTTTTCCAGCCATCATTGGCAAGGTGAAAGAGGATTTCTTCTGGAACGGTCATCATTTTAAACAAAACACACACATTATCTTAGATATCTATGGTACGAACCACGACCCCTCCATTTGGGAAAATCCAACTATTTTTCAGCCTGAGCGTTTTAACAATTGGCGGGAGAATCCATACACACTTATTCCTCAAGGTGGTGCAACTCACTATGAACACCATCGATGCCCTGGGGAATGGCTAACAATGGATATCATGAAGGCCAGTCTAGAATTACTTGTCCATCATATGTCATACGAAGTTCCAGCTCAAAATCTCCATTATCGTATGACGAAAATGCCCAGCACACCAAAGTCCGGTTTCATCATCACAAATGTCAAGGTTAATCAATAGGGTTTTGCCTTGGAAAAAATTCTATGGGTATTTCATCATGCTGTCATTTTTTGGTTAATCCATTGATATCATCTCTTTTAAAAACAATACGAATTTTTTGCCTCATTTAGTTTGAAATTGTTATATTTTCTGTCAGATGTTTCGTTTTTTTACAATAAAATAAACATTGTAAAAATAAAAGGATTTTATGCCGTTGTGTCGAATTAGTATGATAGGGGGAAATTTCAAAAGTACGTATAGACGACAGATAAATAGAAAAAGTATCAATTACAGCGGGAACGCAATAGGGCGTTCTTTTTTTTATTGTACCTGCTAAACCTTTTTCATGGGAAGAAGCTTAATCATAATAACATTGACGGAGGAAACGATCAATGAAACTAACAGTAGACATACAAATGGTGCAAGAAAATAGGCACCCTGATCTTAAGGAAATACAAACAATGACTGCTATCGTTAATCATGCGTTTGCCACATCAGAAAAAGGCCTTTGGCAACAGGATAGTGAGCGTACCACAATAGATGAATTTACCGATTTTATTAAAAACGGTGAAATAGCAGCAGCCAAACTAAATGGACAAATTGTTGGGTGTGTCCATGTTCGACAAGTGGATAAGTATACAGGTGGTTTTGGCATGTTAGCTGTCGACAGTAACTATCAAGGTCAAGGTATCGCTAGTCAATTAGTTTATTTTGCAGAACAACGGTTCCAAAAGCAACAGTTTTCGAAAATACAGCTTGAATTGTTAATGCCAAAGAGAGACGAGCATCCAGCCAAGGAAATGTTAAAAAATTGGTATGAGCAGATTGGTTATCAACGTGTTTCCAGTGAATCTTTTGAGGATTCATATGCACATTTAGCACAGATGTTAGCCATTCCATGTGAACTGGTTATTTTCCAAAAGGCTTTAACATTGGATAAGTTCTGACAAGTTTTTTTCAGAAAACAACCAAAGACATTTCCCCATTTCCACATGATGTCCAATCGTCTATTTTATAGTTAATTGGGTAGTTTACACACAATAGACTTAAAAATACGCTAGTATCATAGGGAATATGCTAATATTTTTTCCCTTCACTTACATAGTATATTATTAATCTTTCTAAGACTTAGAATTGATTACACATGACCCGCTCAGGGCAACCCCTTTTGAAGAGCCACCTGATCACTGGCTCTTTTGTGTTTAAATCATACTATCCTCAACAAGAACATTACCATGATAGATAACTATTTTCTATTTAATTAGACTATTTTCACATTTTAATGAATTGATTGGGAAAAACTAATACTCAGCCATTATCAATGGTTCTAACGTTTATACTAGTCAAAACTACCATGATAGAAGTATATTTTTCTAAAACTAGGTGATATAACAATTTGTATCTATCATTCGTCATATAGTATTACTGTATCAAGTAAAAAAAGGGAGGAGGATACCCATGGGTTATAGAAATAGTTATGTTGAAGAAAGTGTTAGAGACCGTGATAGAGGATGTGGATGTGGCAGTAGAGGCTGTGGCGGTTGTGGAGTTGCAGGAGCAGGTACCGGTTCAAGAACAAATTGTGTAAA
>DKGO01000033.1 GCA_002453315.1 Caryophanales bacterium UBA6768
TCATTTTCATATTTTCAAAGTCCATCGTCGCTGCCCCCTATCCCTGAATGAGTATTCATTCATTATCATACCAAAGAGAAGCAGGAAGAAATAGTTTAATTTTCACGCTTGCTCTTGTATCCACTTTTTCCCTGAAAACTTCCCCAATCGAAAAAAAATTATTGCTTCCGAAAGGCACGCCTTTCCGCATAGTCTACACATTTAAAGCAAACAACAATTTTCTCGCCCTTCGCATCGTAATAGCCCCTCGGCTGAACTGCCTTGTTTCGACAGAGGGAACAATATTTTTTCCACTTTCGTCTGAACAGAAAACTGAACACCGTTCTTTCCCCCTACTTCAGCTTGTATCGTCTCAAAGGTTTAATATTTATTTTTTACGATTAGCCGCTCGTTGTTGGCGCATCTGTCTGCGCATCGGGGCCGTTTCGAACAATTGCTTTTCCTCTTCTGTTTCTGGATAGACTTTTCTCACTGGAATCGGCTCATTCTTTTCATTTAACGCGACCATCGTCACAAATGATTCTGTCGTTAGCTTTTTCTCATCTTTAATGAGGTCATGTGCGGTTACTTTTACGTACACTTCCATCGAACTTCTTCCTGTATATGTAATGTAAGCTTCGAGCGTCAGCGAATCGCCCACCTTCGCAGAAGATAGGAAATCTACAGAGTCAATCGAAGCCGTCACAACTGTCCCTCTCGCATGCTTCATCGCTGCAAGCGCAGCAATCTCATCAATATAAGCCAAAACTTTCCCACCAAATATAGTCTCTAAATGATTCGTATCAGGTGGCAACACGAGCCGTGTTTGAATCGTTTTTGTTTTACTAATCGGTACACTCTCCATAATCATTCTCCTCCAGATGTCTTTTCTAAAAGCATGTGCGAAGGCAGGTTGAAAGTCAACTATGCAAGTGACAGCGTGTTTTGTGCACCCTACCCGATTGCACCGACGTGTTACCGATTGTAAGCAGACTTTTAGCAAACGCACCACTATACTATGAGTAGAAACAAAGCAAGGAGGAAAGAGAATGAAGGTCATCCTGAACATCGACAGCAGGCATGAAGACACGACGATCACAATCGAATGCCCAGAAATGAACGAGTCGATTCAAGAAATTTTAGATTATCTCAATGAACGTGACATCGAATTCATCGTCGGTCGAAGTGGTGAGATGCAACACATTTTAAAACCGAACGACATTCACTATTTTCAATCTCAAGGCGACACAGTATGTGCTTTCACAACAGACGGTGAGTTCAAAGTGAAAGAAAAGCTATACGAGCTTGAACAGATACTTCCATCAAGCCGCTTCATCCGACTGTCCAAATCAGTCATCGCGAACTTATATGAATTGAGCCATTTCGAAGCATCGTTCAACGGTACGCTTTGTGTTTACTTCAAATCAGGCGTCAAAGAATACGTTTCACGACATTACGTCAGCAACATAAAAGAAGTCTTAAGAATGAATAGGAGGAAAAACAAATGAAAGATTTTTTATTTAGAAGTGTGATAGGCATATTTTTCGGGGCATTTCTGACAGTTTTAACCGTCCTTGGCATCGTCCTACTCGGAGAACAAGCGGTATTAGACGGCGATTTATTCGTAAAAAACGCCCTTGGCACGATGTTTGCAGGCTGGTTCTTCTCAGCATCAGGACTCTATTTTGAAATCAGATCATTAAACTTGTTCAAACAAACACTCCTTCACTTTATAACAGTAACGATTCTTTATTTTATCCTTGCCTTCGGAATCGGCTGGTTCCCAATCGATCCAAAAAGTGTGTTCACGGCAGTCGCACTATTCCTAGTCCTCTATGCTGTCATTTGGATTAGCTTTTACTTGTACTTTAAAAACCAATCGAAAAGATTGAATGAGGATTTGAAGCACATTTGAATGTACAGTCCGAAAGCTTTCTATCTCGAAAAGATAGAAGGCTTTTTTATTCAAAGAAAAAAAGTAAGAAATGCAAGCCAAGCAAGTTAATCAATCGTTTAATTAAAAAAGAAAAAGTGACTAGAAGAGTATGAACGTGGAGTTTGTTAAGGAAGAAATAAAGAGAGGTGTTTGGTCTTTTTGACTTAAGTCAATATACCTCTTCTGCACAGTTTGACAAATTCCTTCTTTATTTTTAAAGTTTTTAGAAAAATTAAAAAAGAATCGTTTATCTTGTAACAATTTCCAACATGACACTTAAACTATTTTCAAGTTCATTTGCAATCAAATTTAAAAATGGGTCGATGTTTCCACGATCCGCTTCCATAAGTGCTTTATAATACTCTTCTCGTTTTTCATTTTTAATCACGACAGGTGGATAGCCTTCTTTCATTAGAAGAAGATTCATCAATATTCTTGCTACACGCCCATTTCCATCGTCAAAAGGATGGAGCGCAACAAACCGATGATGCACACGTGCCGCCAACTCAACTGAATGCATATCTTCGTTCTTATAATTAATCATCGCCACTAATTTTTCCATTTCCTCGGGTACTTTCACAGGGTCGCAATAATAATGGAGCTCGCCATCCAAGGTTAAAACATGATTTGGCTTCGTTTTATACTTTCCTGGTGTAATGATTTGAACTTGGGCACCTTCCGTTCCAGTCAAAATCGTATTAATACCTTTCATTAAAAGCGCATGTAATTCTTTAATTAGGGATTCTGTTATTTGGCCATTTTCCTTAATAATATCTTGTAAATAATCAATTGCTTCCGCATGGTTTTGTGCCTCAAGATATTCTTGCAACGTTTTTCCTTTAGAAGTCAAACCTTCCCGTAAGAAAAAAGCAGTCTCTTGTAAAGTGAGTGTATTCCCTTCAATCGCATTCGAATGATACGTCCATTCAAGTTTAAACTTTTTATTTATCGTATCTAAAAGGCTCGGTGGAATGGGACGAAACTGATCCAATTTATTTTTCAAATGTGTGAGACGTTCAATATTCATCACAAAACCTCCCAAAACTCATTAGGAAAATTATAACATATTTGAAATGCATTACATGTTAGAATAATTTCACACACGTTTTAATCTTTGATGATAATTTTATTATCAGAAAGCAAATAGGTGAATTTGAAAGAGGTGGCGTTATGAGCATTCGTAAAGAAGACCTTTATAAATTAATTGAGCTTTTCGATGAAAACGATACAAAACTTGCATACGATCTGATCCAGGGTGTTATTGAGAAGGACAATAAAGAAGAACTTATTGTGGAAGCAGACAACTCACCATTAACCGTAAATGAAAAAAATATTTTAGAACAAGCGGAGATTGATATTAAAAATAATGACCTCGTTGACTGGGACAAAATCAATGAAGTATGAAGTGAAGTTCAGAAAACCTGCATTAAAGTATTATAATAAGTTACCGCCTAATTTAAAGTTTTTTATAAATGAACCCCAGCTTTAATAGGTTTGTTACTACGAAATACACAAAACAATCAAACTTTAAAACACCATCAATCCCTTGGACCACAAGAGATTATGGTGTTTCCTACTACTAAAGAGATAGAAAGCAATAGCTTCATTATCTTTAAGTACAAAAATTATTGTCGACTAGTCAGTCATAATCCGAATTAGGTCGTATTGGTAAAAGCGACGATTTCGCTTGAAATCATTGCCAAAAATTAATTGTTTCTCTTCCAATTGTTTTAATCCCTTTCTAATGGTCGAAGGGGATAAATCAGTTAAATTATGAATGTCTTTCACCGTTGTAATTGGATGTCTAAAAAAAGTAAACCAGATTGTTTGAAGCGAAGGTTGCTCCAATGTCGTTCTACCATTAATGTATAGAGTTTCTGCTTTATCAAGCTTGTTAAACTGACTTTTTGCCATCCGAATAGTCGCTTGTAAGAAAAACTCAATCCAGCTTTTCCAATCTGCTTGTTTATCCTTAATCGCACGTATACCATTGAGCAATGAGTAATATTTAAATTGTTCCTTTTCTAACTCTTCACTTAAGAAAAAAATGGGAACGTCTATTACTTTCTCTTGTAATAAATACAACACGATTAAAATACGTCCCAGGCGACCATTTCCATCTAAAAATGGGTGAATCGACTCAAATTGAGCATGGATAATCGCTGCGTTAATAATTGGATGAATCGTTTCAGTTTCTTCGTCTTCATAAGGATGTCCATTGATGTAAAATTCAAGGTTCTGCATATACTTGCCAATTTTCTGAGGCTCAGGCGAAATATAAGTAGCATCCTTAATATTTTTTGTAGGACCAATAAAATTTTGGGTTTTACGATATTCTCCCGTTATCCCTACTGAGCCCCGTGCATCTTCCATAAGCACCTGATGCAATTCTCGGATCAGTCGTTCAGTTAACGGATACCCGTTTTTAATTCTTTCTGTTCCTAATTTTATCGCTCTACTGTAATTTCTAACTTCAATCTTTTCCCAATCAGATTCTTCCGAAACTTGATCTTCCAACATATCACTAAACGTGACTTGTGAACCTTCAATTTTTGTCGATTGGACGGACTCGCTTAATGCGACTAATTGCAAAAACGATTCACTCATAGGAGAATAGTTTAATTTTTGCTTGAGTCGCTCTATTTCTATTGACGCATCAACAGCCAACTTATAAAAACCCAGTTCTGTTTCAGCATCAAAGGAAATTGGTAAAAGGGGTAAATCATATGGCTTTAGCATTTCCGATACTCCTTACGATTATTTAATTATCATTATACCCCTTAAACACAATTTTACAAAACATACGATAATATTTTGATATTTTATACTGTAATGAGCATTCCAATTAACTATTGTTCATCCACCTGATTAATCTTATTTGATATGATGGGAATTTCTTGATTTATTTTTGTCTTTAATTCGCCGATAGGCACTTCATTCAAGTTCGGCATATGTGCGATTTGCAAGTAATAATTTGTTACCTTCCAACTTACTAGTTTGTTTTTCCGCAGTTCATTTTTTATCTCCTCACGCACGTTAACGTAATCTTGCTTTTCTATTTCAGTAAGTTGATTTCTTCGTCTATAAGGATGCGGTGCAGTCTTCACGACGAGTGAAAATTTATACGTATCCCAAATAAAGTCCACACATATATAAATTTTCTTGTCTTCGTTTATCCACTCGTCTTGACTTATTTCATAATGCCAATCGATATGCCCTTTTCCTTGAAAAGGAAAAATCATCGAAGGAAAATGTTCAGTTACTGAGTGAAATAAATAGTTTGTTAGTCTTTTAAAAACAAGAATTTGCTTATTTTTCTTTACGGATTAATGAGATATGTTCAAATAACCAGCAAAGAAAAGCATCTTATGATAATTCACTCGTAGCATAACGGAATAAATTTGGAACTTTTTTCTCCGCATCATTTGCTCCTAGACGCTCGACATATCCGCATTCCTCCTCACATACATTTGCTTGAAACGCATCAACCAAAAAGCTACCGTCTTCCTTTTCAGTTACCGTATCCCATGCATCTTCATATAGATGACCACCACAATTTGGACAAATTTTCACTTATTTATCACCTCAACCTTATAAACGTTTGAGTCTAGGAAAAGTAGTAAATTCTTTTAAAAAAGAAGGGCTGAGTACGACTCTCTTCCCTTCCATCCATTAAATGGTCGAATATTCTTATTTTAATAACTCCAAAATTCCTTGGCTAAATTACTGACTAACCCGCTGATCTGTGCTTACATTTTTTCAGAAATACTTAAGCGAGCGGAATAATGAATGCTAATCACAAAAATATGTATCTAATTGATCAATTTTCTTTTGCACATCAAAATCAACATGTTTTTCATGAAATCTGAAATTGTCTCCTTGATACGTTGTAACATAGAGAATCTTGTATTCAACATCACCTGTCTCTACTTCTGTATAGGATTTTCCCCATGAAACTTTTCTAGCCATTTCGACCATTCCTGCCGGCCCGCTGGCTGCCGCTCCAATAACCCCAAGCACAGTACCTGTGATTCGATTCCCTACTCTTTGACCTTTACTCAATTGAATTTCTTTTTCAGAAATGACCTCCTCAATCGTCTCATAATCTACTCCATAGCTTTTATTATTGCTTAACTTGACTCTAGTATCACCGAACGCAATGAAGGTTGGCCTTCTGTCATTTAGAACCGTTATATTTACACAAGCCAATCCTTTGTCTGTTCTCTCTGGATCGAACTTGACTACATTCCCAACCGAAATGGTGTGATTCTTCACTTTCGTGATATGAAAAAATCGATTATGTCCTTCTTCATCCTTGATGAAGCCATAGCCTTTATCATCAAAGTACTTGATAACTTTGCCCCTCATGACTTTGTCCTCCATTTTTCGTCTACTTCTATCGTATAAAAGTTATCGATTATTAAAAATTAACTATTATTCATTATCCAGTAACATCCCCCAATAACCTTCAATGCGTTCAAATGTATTTTCGACTCGTTCATTGACCCACTGTTTTACGGCATCTTTAGAAGAAACACCTTGAGTAACAAACTGCAACATTTTTTCTCTTAAGAGATTGACCGTGTAAGAAAGAACTTGTTCTTTTTGCAGTTTCTCAAACAAGTTTGAGTAGTCTTCCATTAATTGTTTTAATGATTCTTCACTCGCCTTGAATTTTCCTAATTGGTTCGTAATATTTAGGATATGCGCTTGTTTAGCAGATAAAGAAACATGCCCAAGATTTAACTTCGAACGTGCCTCATAAAAGCGCTCCTCAATGGACTGATACCCGCTTACTTTCTTTTCATTATGTAACCAATACTGATCAATCAACGTGTCAAACCCTACTTTCGTTTCTCCGACTAAATACTTTTCACTAAACACTTGCAATGCCTTTGTAGAAGATACGAATTCAAGTTGGGCTTCATATGAGGTCAATGGCTTTGTAACACCAGCGAAAAAGTTAATTCCTAGCTCAGTTAAACTATCCAGCCCATCTGTCATTTGTTGAAGCATTGATTCCATTTCCTTCACTTCGTCGCTACTCAGTTCATCAAATGCACCTGCATCATTTAAATATTGACTAAAAACAAGCCATTGATCGCTTGGTCGATAAGAGAAAATATCATTCGGATCAGCTTTTTGAACATGGATGTCTTTTGCTAGAAAATCTTCGAATTGGTTCTGCATTTGAATGAGTTCATCCGATATCGTCAGTTGATACGCTTTGCCATGCAATGTTCCCTTAATCTTTTGACCCGCTAATGCTAGCGGATTAATATCGCTCTTATTTTGGGCGGCCCGTGTCGCTAACGCTCCTTGATAGGTAATATTAATAATCATCTCAAGCCAACTCACCTTCGCTCCAGTATTTAGGACTTATTGACTATATCGGCTTTTTGATTGGATTGTTTAGAGATTGCGATATTAATGAATAAGGATGACCAACAGAACAGTTGATGTAGCAGAGCAATTAAATCTTAGCCCTTTCCGAGTCCGATTAATTGCAAAGAGAAATAACATTGTTAAATGTGAAAAGTATAAGCTACAGTTAAAACAACAGCTTATTGAAAACCGAAGGAAATGGTATGAGACCAATATACCTGAATTTAAGCCCTCACATATTCAAGAGCAGATTATTTTTGGTAGTTTACTTGGAGATGGTTATATAAGTAAAGGAGCGCAAAGGAGTATCAATTATTATTATCAAGAGCATTTCGGCGATAAACAAACCGAATACCGTTTTTGGAAGTTGACCAAATTAAAAAATCTTCATTTTTCGATAAACGGAAATTACTTACGATCCACCAGCCATCCTTATTTTACAAAACTCTATCCCCTCCTATACCCAAATGGAAGAAAATCATTAACACCTGACTTCATTTCCAAATGTACTCATCCTATCTTTTTATCAACTTTATATTTAGATGATGGCAGCTTAACTGTGTCATATCAATATAATAAATCGACCCACACCGTTTATTGCCACCCTAGCATAATACTTTATACATTAAATTTAACGAAGGAAGAAAATTACCGTCTAGCTAATTATCTAAATCAAACATTTAATACCCATTTTGTTGTTTCTGGACATCCAGATGGCCATAGAAGCCTATTAAAAATTAATAAAGAATGGGAAGTAAGTCACTTTCTTAACATTATCGCACCTTATGTTCAAGACATTCCCTCAATGAAATATAAAGCTAGTTTAACTGAAAATATTAGAATCAAGAATGAGCATATAAACAAGAAAGTCGGCAAAGACGTTATTATTAAATTGAGTTCATCGAACAGAAGAAAAGTATATTCCATCAATGAAATCAATACCATTATAAAATTAAAAAAGTCGGGTTATACAGATAAAGCCATTGCAAATGAAGTGGGGAGAACATACTGGTCAATTATTTATAAGATGAGGGAGTTAAGAAAAGATGGGTTATTATAATTAATTATACCCTATTGAAGAACAATGTAAAAATACTCCAACCAATAAGGCTAGAGTTTTTTCTGCTAATATTCACACAATAACCAAAGTACTCCTTGTTGTGGAACTTGGTTGGCTTGCTTCACCGCTATGTTTTAGAATAGACTATCTATTCACTTTTTTTAAATTTTATCATTAGAGAAAATTTAGGGAGTGAAAGTGAATAACATCTAATTAGATATTAATGGATGCCGGAAAATAAAGTCAATATAATTGTGTAAAAAAAAGGCCATGTGATCGCCTTTACGGTACAATGTTTTTAACCACAAAAACATACCTGGAAGCAGATCATATGACCCACCTACATTTTACATTGGAGACCAAAGAAATACAAAGCTTAATTGAAAAATCCGTTAAAGACGAGCTATCAAAAAACATCTTAACTGTTTTTAATCAATTAATGGAAGAACAGCGTACCCAATACATTCAAGCAACAGACTATGACTTTCGAGTCAACGTGTTAGCTAGCGTAATGGCTACTATGAAAGAGAGTCGGCAACTCGAATCGGCACATTGGATCTGAAAGTGCCCCGAACAAGAGATGGTAAGTTTTCACCGACTGTCTTTGAACGATATCAGAGAAACGAAAAAGCACTCTTAGCTTCTATGCTTGAGATGTATGTTTCTGGTGTGTCCACAAGAAAAGTCTCTCAAATTGTAGAAGAACTTTGCGGAAAAACGACTTCTAAATCTTTTGTCTCTGATTTAACAGCACAACTTGATCCCATGGTTAAGAAATGGCAAAATCGCTCTCTATCAGAAACAACGTATCCCTATCTCATGGTTGATGTTCTTTACATTAAAGTAAGAGAAGAACATCGTGTCGTATCAAAAAGTTGTCATATCGCCCTTGGGTTCACAGAAGAAGGCGAACGTGAAATTATCGGTTTCATGATTCAAAATGGTGAAAGTGAAGAATCTTGGAACACCTTCTTTGATTATTTAAAAAACCGCGGATTGAATGGCACACAACTCGTCATTTCTGATGCCCATGCTGGATTAATGATAGCGATTCGTCAATCTTTCACAGGTGCTACTTGGCAGAGGGTGCCAAGTCCATTTCATGCGGAATATTTTAAGTACCATTCCTAAAAAGGGATCCAAACCATTTCGTGAATCAGTCAAAGCCGTCTTTCGATTTACAGACATTCACTTGGCTAGAGCAGCGAAAAACGAACTAATCGATTCCTACGTTGACAAAAAAAGATAAGAGAAAGCTTGCCCAAAACTCGAGGAAGGATTCGAAGATGCTTTCCAATATACCGTTGTTGGCAAAGGTCATACTCGGTTAAAGAGTACGAATTTAATTGAACGCTTGAATCAAGAAGTTCGATGCAAACCGTTTGTGGGTACCCCCAAACCATCAATCTTAATATGAACGTTAAAACATTGTAGAACAATTTACACAAGATTATGGACTTGATAAGAGAAGAGTGGCATAAGAATCAATGCTTATTTTAACTTAACTACTACACATTAATGAAAAAATCGAATATAAACATAAAAAAGAAAATGGTGCTATTAAAATTATTGGTACTCTTTTCTCGGTTTGTGTTAAACGTCTATATCTGTTTTTACTTTTTAATATCTTGTATTCATTGGTGTAACCTTGAAATGGCAACTTATCTTCCAGCTTATTTATAACAGAAAATTTCGCAGAGTTTAGTTGTTTGTAAGATTCAATGCTTACGAACCAGTTAATACACAATCCAATCCCAAGCAAAGATATAAACAATGAAACAAACTCAGTTGAATCAAAAACAACGAGTTTATCATTTAACAAAATAGTTGCCAAAGTCAAAACAACTGTTATTGCAGTCGTATAAAATTTGTTGGTTGTATCACGTCGAGAACTTATGTTATCAGCCATATGAACATATAATTTGTATTGTTCCAATAAGGTATTTAGTTTTTCATCATTACTAGTTTCAATTATATTGTTATCTCTTTCTTTTAACTTCACTTAGCATTTCTCCGTATTGCACTAACAATAGAAGAGGTATTCCAACCTACAATTTCTTCTGCTACTTCTTGAAGTCTTTTGGGTATCCTTTCTTTGCCCCAAGGTTTAATCCCCAGTATAGGTTTATCCATATCTAGAGCAATATCAATTTCTTTATCAATCCACTTTCTATGATTAACATACATCCCCGCTAAAACAATTATTAAACACGATGGCCTTATTTGATCTTCCAATTCTTCCTCAAGTTCTTCATCTGTACTAGTATCCAATGAGTCATGCTCAGGAACACTCAAGTTTCTCCATTTAAAATTAGGTGCGTCATCAAGCATCTCTTCTAATTTGTAATATTCATCATTATAGTCCCATGAATGACTTATAAATATAGGATAAGTACGTAACTTTGGCATAATAAATCCCTCCAACAATTATCAAAAAATAATATCCTTTTTTAAGCATTAAAATAACTGATAGTTATCGTGTTTTAGTGAGTTCTTACTTTTTTATTTTTAGATATTAAAAACTTACCTGTTACCGAAACATCACTTTTTATGAATTTTTCTCCAGTAGTAGGAATTCACAATTATCAGAAAACAAAACCCTAAATTTTCTTCCCTTATCCACAAGCATCTTATGACACTCTATATATGTAAAACGGTCGCATTAATTAACGACCGTTTTACATAATAAATATTAACGAAGTAACTGTAGTACTCCTTGTGGAACTTGGTTGGCTTGCTTTGCCGCTATGCCTTTCGGTCATAGAATAGACTATCTCTTCACCCTTCTTTTTCGAAGATAGGGGCTGGGCACTTCGAACAGGTTAGCTGTCCTACGAGATTCATAGTCATAACCTTATGCCGGCCGTAGACCGTTTTCTCTAGTCGTTGAACCTTCTCCATTCTTTCGAAACAGGAGCTTGGCTGCTGATTGTCCAATCTTATTCATTTTCAAACCGTCACATTTACTGTTTCCAGTTGCGTTGTGGTTGAATAAGCTTTAGGAGTTTCCAGCAATTCACCCAGTGGTGCTCTTATCCGTTACCAGATAAGACGCCCGTTCACAACATTACCTAAGAAGTTGTAAGACTCCTTGAGGGATTTGCTGTGCTTGAGCTAGCATTGCTTGTGCTGCTTGAGTTAAGATGTTGTTCTTAGTGAACTCCATCATTTCTTTCGCCATCGTGCGAACATTTGCTTTCACAAATGACTAGACTATCTCTTCACCCTCTAGCGAACTAGTAGGGGTCGGGCTCTTCGGATTGATGAGGTACTCACGCTCATCGCACCTACGGATTTCATCATCATAGCGATTGCCTTAGATGGTCTATCCTAGTCGTTGAACCTTCTCCACTCTTTCGAGACAGGAGCTTGGCTGCTGATTGCCCAATCTCACTCATTTTCAAACCGTCACGTTTACTGTTTCCAGTTCCGTTGTGGTTGAGTAAGTTTCAGGGTTTTCCAGCAATTCACCCGATGATCATCACTGACCGTTACCAGTCAGGACGACTGTGCTTGTCACCGCTTATGCGGCTAAAGCATAATCTGTGTCGCGAATACGTGATTCTGCGGCAGTTAAGTTTTCAGCTGAAGTACCTAAGTTGTTAATTGTGTGCTCTAAGCGGTTTTGATTAGCACCAAGTTTAGCACGTTCTGCCGATACTGTATCTATAGCCTCTTGGATGGTTGAGATAGCCGCATCAGCACTTGTTTGATCTGAAATGTCAATGTCTTCAACACCTAAAGCAGAAGCTTGCATATCATCGATTGTGATTGTAATCGATTGCCCTTCATTAGCTCCAATATGAAACACTTTAGCATCGAAGGTGCCGTCTAACAATTCTTGTGTATTAAACTCAGTATCTTGAGCAATACGATCAATTTCTTTAATCAATTCCGCCACTTCTTTTTGTAGCTCTCCACGGTCTGTATCATTGTTTGTATCGTTTGAAGCTTGAACTGCAAGTTCACGCATTCTTTGAAGTATTGCATGTGTCTCATTTAATGCACCTTCAGCTGTCTGAATAAGTGAAATGCCATCTTGCGCATTTTTTGCAGCCATGTCAAGACCCCGAATTTGCCCACGCATTTTTTCGGAGATTGCAAGACCTGCTGCATCGTCCCCTGCACGGTTAATCCGAAGACCCGAAGATAGCTTTTCCAAGCTTTTTGACACACCAGTGTTGTTTGTTGTCAACTGACGGTGTGCGTTCAACGCTGAAATGTTGTGATTAATAATCATTTCTTATTTCCTCCTTGAAATTTTGTTTTCCCACATCCTTGTGGTTATGAGATGCGAAGAAAGATGCCGGCCGAACACCCTTCCCCTTGCTCTCACTTACATATATCGACAGATATTCTAAAATGTTTAATGTTTTTCATTATTTTTCTTAAAAATTTCCTTGGACTATATTAGCAGGACTTTCCGCCCTTTTGTCGAAAATTCTTTCATATAAGCTACTGTGTACATGACATAAATTTTTTGTAGCAATATTTTTTAGAAAGAGTGATTTACATGTTGCTTGAAGAAATCGTGCCACAAATGTCAAAGATGTATTTAACCCGTACGATTGATAGTTTTCTAAAGGATGTCCGGATTAATGATGAAGAAGAGATGCGAGAGGTTATATTAAAGAACGTTGAAGAATTTCAAAATCAAGATCGTGTGAAAAGCAATTTGGACTTCTCCGATGATAGTCGAGATACCGGGGTTCTTAATGAAATGATTTTGCATTGCTTAATGGAAACACCGAATTATTTATTGGAAGAAGCTGAGCTGTTTAAAAATGTAGAGGAATTAATGCTAGAAATCGTTGAACAAAGTCAGGATGAACAAATCATCAAAAACATTCCTGAAGACGCACGGAGAGTTTACACTGCTGTTCTAGAGGCTGCTTGGAAAAAAGATGATGAACTGAATCCGTATGAAATGAACATCCTTAATGTATTAGCGAAAGAACTGGAATTATCGAAAAAAGATCATTACTTGCTTGAAAGCCGGATTGGTCGTTTCCCACAAAAAGCGAACAAACCTCATTCAACTCGCCAAGTCGAACTCGCGTTAAGAGATTTACAAAATCGAGGCATTGTCCTCCGCTTTAAATCGACCGACACTTTTTACGTCATTCCGAAAGAGATTGCGAGAACGGTGCGTTTTATGCTTGGTGGAGAACTAAGGAAAGAAGCGTATGAATTGCTGTTACAATCGCTAGATAACAATCAGTTGCGCTCAATTTTAAGCCACTTCGATTTGTTTGTAAGTGGAACGAAAGAAGCGAGAATCGAACGGATTATGACGCACGATATTTTGCCTTCTCAAGCGTTAAACGTCCTTGCCACAAGCGATTTAACAGAATTACTTCGCTCGTTGGAAGGGGCAAGAGTAAGTGGAACGAAAGAAGAAAAAATTATAAACATCATCAATTTTTATGAGGACTTGACGATTTACGTTTCTGATTCGACAGATGAAAGAGCACGATATTATGATTTCTTTGAAGAATTGGCTGCTCGAGACTATCAAACGTTGCGTGCTAATCAAGTCATTTCAAAAGATGTTGAAATTGAGAACTATTTTGAGGAAGCTACCCGTTACTTATTCGAAGCGAAATTAGGCATTCCGCTGATGGAATTGAAAGGAAGCCAACGAGCGGATGGCAGAATCAAGTTTAACGCAACAGAATGCATTCTTTGGGATAATAAAAGTACAGAACAACCTTACAATTTTCCAGATAGCCACTTCGAGCAATTTTTAGGTTACATGCGCTCGGAAGAAATGCGAGTGACGTTGTTTTTAGTCATTGTGTCCGACTATACCCCACAAGCAATCGCACAAGCCCAAAAGCTTAAAGCATTTTCTGGTGAAGATAGTGATGTCGCTCTAATTCGGGCTGCTGATTTAAAGTATGTTGCTGACAACTGGACATCATTTTCAAAAATGAAAGAACCAAAGTTTAACTTAGAAGTATTTAATTTAACCGGGGAACTGACGAGGGATTTGCTAGTTAGTCGGATGGAATGGATGTTGGATGTTCAGTAGTTTTAATAAAGGTTATAAAAAGAAACTGGGGTGATTGTGTCACCCCTTTACATGCTATAATGTGGACAAATATAAAATCTATTAAAAGGAGGAATCAAACACCAATGAGCGAACAAATCTTACAACAAATTTTAACTGAAATTCAAGGTTTAAAAACTGAATTACAGGATGTCAAATCCCAAATGAACAGTAGATTTGACATGCTTGAACCCCGGATGGCTAACATGGAAGTTAAAATGGCAGGCATGGAAACTGAACAAAAATCGATGAGAGGGGATATCACTTCAATTCAAACTACGATGGCGACGAAAGAAGATGTTGCCACTGTCCAAGGCGCTGTTGTTGAGATGTCTGAAACCGCCAAACGGATAGAAAAGACTCAAGAGAAACACGAACGCACGCTTGATGTTCTTTCCAGAAGATCGATTGATCACGAAGCCGAGTTAAAACGAATGATAAGATAAAAATATAATAGCAACGATAGACGACATCGCCACTCTCCAAAAAACCACGACCATATCCCTAATGTACTTTTAAAAAGTTCGTTTGAACAAGCGTAAAACAACCCCCATTTCATTGCCTACCCAAATTACCGATATCACATTTTAAAATGACTATAAAATGAGAAAACACCTCCAATATTTCGGGAAATGTTGTTTATTAAGATTTCCCTTACATCTCTACCTTCATAATTCGACTGAAAACTTTTTTCTCTAACCCTTCGTCATGGTTATTACATTCGATCAAAAAATCCATTGCACTGTATCCGTCTTCGATAGTACATGTTCTCATAAATTGGAAAAAATATGATTTATACTAATTTGTCACCACTCGATATATAGATATTAACGCAGTAAAATAATAGGATGAAGCCCCTTGCTTCACCCTTTCACTTCTGTATCCACATCAGTCATAACTTTTCTTATATGCTTTTGTAAAACATGCCAGCTCTCTGAAAGTTCGTTTGGCCTCATTGGCCCCTGAAATAGGAACCCTTGGACATGATTACAATTAATTTCTTTTAAGCTTTTCAATTGTTGTACTGTCTCAACACCCTCTGCAATGACGTCCATTTTTAAGTGATTGGCCATTGATACAATCATTGAAACTATTGTGTTCGTATCTTCGTTTTTAATAAAGTCTCTAATAAACGATTGGTCAATTTTTAGCCGATCAAAGGGTAGATGCTTTAAATAACTTAATGAGGAATATCCCGTTCCAAAATCATCGATCGCAATCCGAACTCCGATTTCCTTTAGGTGTTGCAAAACTTTCAATGAGTAGTTCACGTTAATCATTGTCATGCTTTCTGTAATTTCCAGCTCTAAATAGGATGGCAACAAGTTGCAATTGCGTAAAGTTCTTTCGACAAGTTCTAGAAAGTTATCTTGATATAGCTGGCGTGCAGACAAATTGACGGAAATTCCTAAGTTTGAGAATCCTTGCTCATGCCAAGCTGTTAATTGTTGGCATGCAGTACGTAGCACCCATTCTCCAATCGGAACGATAAGACCACTCTGTTCGGCAATCGGAATGAAGGTGCCCGGTGAAATTAATCCTCGTGTCGGATGATTCCATCTAAGTAATGCCTCAATTGAGACTACTTCCATCGTATCTGTATTCACTTGTGGCTGATAAACGAGGAATAGTTCTTCTTTCTCTAATGCTTGGTGTAAATCACTCTCTAGCATAATCTGTTCTTGCAATGTTTTTGACATC
>DKGO01000082.1 GCA_002453315.1 Caryophanales bacterium UBA6768
AATCAATTCCGAATAGTTGTGCTGTAAAGATGGCCCCAATGGATAGATATAAGGAAGTACCATCCATATTGACCGTCGCACCTAATGGTAATACGAAACTGGTTACTTTCGGAGAAACATTCAATTTATCTTCTGTTTGTTTAATCGTGACGGGTAATGTTCCAGCACTACTTTGCGTACTAAACGCCACGATTGTTGCCGGCATGATGCCTTTAAAAAATTCTATTGGGCTCATATTGCCAAGTTTTTTAACTGATATAGAATAAATAACGGCCATGTGCAAAATACACCCGATGGCTACAGCTAAAATCAATTTCATTAATGGTAATAAAATAGCTAACCCATATTCACCAACGATTGGTGCTAATAAACCAAACACACCAATAGGAACAAGCTTCATAATAATACCCGTTATTTTATACATAACCTCAGCTAAGCCATTAAAGAAATTTAACACTGGTGTAGCCTTTTCACCGACAAGTGTTATTCCAATTCCGATAAAAATCGCAAAGAATATGATCTGTAAAAATTCCGCGCTTGTTAATGCTTCCATTGGGTTTGTCGGGATAATATTTAGTAAAATTTGAATAATCCCTTCCGTCTCATTTGCTTCGGGAACATCCCCTGAAATTGCCGAAGGGTCAATCCCTTTCCCCGGTGAAAATAAAAATCCAAACCCTAATCCGATTAATACCGCAAATAGAGTGGTAATAATATAATAGCTAACTGTTTTGCCGCCTAGTCTTCCTAACGACTTGACATCTCCCAAACTAGCACTACCAGCAATTAAACTTGATAAAATTAAAGGCACGATAATGAATTTAATAAGACGTAAGAATAAATCCCCCAAAGGTTGTACCACTTCCGCTTTAGTCCCAAAAATTACCCCTACTAAAATAGCAAGTACAAAGGCGATTGAAATTTGTGTTAGTAATCCAATTTTTTTCCTTTCTGCCATTTCGTTTTTCCTCCTTTCTTCCATGATTAATTAACTGTAAAAACTTTCATTCTAAATAGCCTTCTACGGTCAATCATTTATGCTGGCAACCTTTGTTTAAAATAGTTTTCCATCTCACCTCTTTCTTCATTTAATGCGAAATTGGTAACATTAAAATACTTTAACAGCATAGACTTTTTACTATGATTTCATTGCTTTGTTATGATTCCATCGTTTTTAATAGTAATATACTTTATGAGTTGTCTAAATAAAATATGATTAATCTACATAAGAGGGATGAAAATCAAGATGGCATTAGATAGCCATATTAATTTTTTGTTATAATAGTAAAAGTTTCATTTATTTTTTACACATAGAAAGAAGGAAAAAGATGAGCAATGACAATGACAAAAAAAGATTACAACAAGCTTGGGATTTGCTTCCTGGACTAATCCTTTGTTTTATCGTCATTTTAATTGGTATATATGGGGCTGAACTAATCGGATTTACCTTAATTAAAAGTGGTTTACTTTCCCCCGAAAGTAAGACACCTGTTTCAAGTATATTTATTGCCATCCTTATTGGAATTTTAATTCGAAATACGATAGGGTTAACATCAATTTTTTCCGCTGGTATTTCATTTTCAGTAAAATATGCACTAAGAGCCGGTATCGTTTTACTCGGATTACGATTAAGTTTATTAGAAGCATTAAAACTAGGGGCAATTGGGATTCCCTTAATTGTTGCATGTATTTCATCTGGGTTGTTCTTAACACTTTACTTAACAAGAAAAATGAATCAATCAACTCGGTTAGGTACATTAATTGCCTGTGGAACTGGGATTTGTGGTGTAACAGCCATTATGGCGACAGCCCCCGTGATAGAAGCAAAAGAAAATGAAATTTCTTACGCAGTAGCAAATATTACCATCTTCGGTTTAACCGGAATGGTCTTATATCCATTTTTAGGTCATTTTCTATTCTCGGGAGATTCTGTTCAAGCGGGGTTATTTCTTGGAACTGCTATTCATGATACGGCCCAGGTGACCGGTTCGGCTTTAATTTATCAGCAGTTTTTTGATATGAAAGAGGTTGTCGACGTAGCAACAGTAACGAAGTTAACGAGAAATTTATTTATCATCTTAATGATCCCGTTTGTTTCTTATTTATATTTCAGAGATTCCCAACAAGAATTAACGAATGAAAAAAAAGAATTGCCCAAATGGTATACGTTTATTCCTTTATTTGTTATTGGATTTTTGCTTTTTGCATTTTTGAGAACGATTGGGGATGCAACATTGGAAAACAGTGGGGCTGCTTTTTGGCTTTTAAAAGAAAATACATGGGAAAATTTTTATACAACAGCTAGTTCCTTTGGAACAACGTATTTGTTGGGGATGGCTATGGCAGGGGTTGGATTGTCAACGGACTTCAAGAAATTTAAAGGAATTGGGATGAAACCATTTTATATTGGCTTTATTGCTGCTCTTTCTGTCGGTTTAGTGAGCATGACTGCTATTACATTATTTGGCAGTCTAATTGATTTATAACATAATCAAGGGTAATAATGTTAATCGGTTGTTGAATCAATTTCATAATTACTCATTTAAAAAGTCACACTTTAACAGAATTCTTCAAAGTAAATTTAAAAATTGTACTTTTCTATGTTAACCGGCTTTATTATTAGGCAACTTGCTTCAGGGCTTCTGGTGGACTTAACCTTAATTTTTTGCACACTGTTAGATAAAAATATCCAAGTCAATAGCTGAAATGATGGCATCATATTTTTAGGTTGCATGTCGTATAATGATGGTCATAGGAGGTATTCCTCCAATCTTTTTAGATAGTATGATCTAACTACCATTATACGGAATTTGGGGAGGCACTTCCTTTTTTAATGTTTTAAGCCGTTGCTACGTAAGGGTCCAGAATTATGAAATTCACTTAATTGAATAAAAAATAACCATTTTATTTAATGGTTATTTTTTATCTTCACCTTATGAATAGTTGCCACTTTCACTATTCCACTTCCTTCAAGTAATTGTAAATAGTATAACGGGAAACATTCATTTTTTCCGCTATAATTGGAATGCTTTTATGAATAGAAAAGGCACCGTTTTCATTTAAATAGCGAATCATTTCAACCCTTTCTTTTTTCCTCATAAATGGCAATGGTTTACCAACATAATCTATGGCGTTATTAAATAGTTTAGAGAGTTTTTTCTCCAAATTAACATCTTTATCGATTACCTCATCAATAGAATCGCCCACTCGAATTAAATCACCAACTACATTATGAACAATTTGCATATTGGTATAATCATAATTAATCCCAAATGCGTAGTGATAATTATCCCCTTTTACATGGAAAGTAGAACTTTTTATTAAATGATTATTTTTAGTTTTACCTTTGTGGTTGACTAAGTCAGACCCTTTAAAAAATGAATCGATATCTTTCGTACCTAGAATGTCTAATTTCCCACCAACTTCTCTTTCCGTAACATGTTTATTTGTAATGTATAAAATGGAAGATTCGTAATTTGTCATATCATGTATAACAACTTCACAGTTATTGCCAAACATGACAGACAATCCATCCGCCACCCGTTTTAAAAAATCCAATACATTTTCAGCTTCCACTTCAAATCCCCCACTCTGATTCTACATCTTTATACATAAGATAGCATAAATAAAGCCAAAATGGTATTAATTTCTGACAAAATATTGACAAAAACGCTCTTTTATACAATATAAACGTAACTATTGGGAATTTTTGAATATATTGCATGATTATTCAACTATCGGTTTAAATCTAGCAGTAAAAAACCGCAAAACAGGTGGTTCATAAATCATTTCCAATCCTTTTACTTGTGACCTTTCGGCATACAAATCGATGATAGATTGGGCTACTACATCCAAATGGGCATATGTGTACACACGACGGGGGATAGTTAAACGAACCAATTCTAATTTCGGAGAATAATTTTTACCTTCCGCATCCCTACCAGCAGAAACAATCCCCCGTTCCATGCCCCTTACACCAGATTGTAAATATAACTGTGCCGCTAATGTCTGTGCCGGAAAGTTCTCCTGGGGAATATGATGATAAAATTGTTTAGCGTCTAGAAAAACTGCGTGCCCGCCGATCGGTTTAACAACAGGAATATCTGCCGCGATTAATTGATCACCCAAATATCTTATTTGATGAATTCGATGTTCTATATAATCTTGATCAACAGACTCGTAAATCCCTCTTGCCATTGCCTCCATATCACGACCCGCCATACCACCATATGACGGCATTCCTTCATATACGACAACAAGTTGCGTTGCCTTTTGATATAATTCATCATCATTTAAAGCCAAAAATCCACCAATATTGACAAGCGCATCTTTTTTACCTGACATTGTGCAACCATCAGCATAACTCATCATTTCTTTTAAAATAGCAGCAATTGATTTTTCGGCATAACCAGCCTCCCTTTCTTTTATGAAAAATGCATTCTCAACACACCTTGTCGCATCATACATTACTTTAATGTTAAATTGCCGAGCAATCTTAGATACTGCCTTTATATTTTCCATTGATACTGGTTGCCCTCCGGCTAAATTAACTGTTACGGCTAAACAAATATATGGTATTTTATCTGCACCAACCTCGGAAATAAGTGTCGTTAACTTATTTATATTAATGTTGCCTTTAAATGGGTGATCTATTGTTGAATCGTGTGCCTCATCTATAATAACATCTTTAAACGTTGCTCCATTCATTTCTTGGTGGGCACGCGTTGTTGTAAAATACATGTTTCCTGGGATATAATCACCCTTTTTTATCATAATCTGTGACAAAAGATTTTCCGCACCACGACCTTGATGGGTTGGTACGACGTGTTTAAACCCATAGATCTCTTGAACTGCCCCTTGCAGCCGGTAAAAGTTTCTAGAGCCGGCATATGATTCATCACCTAACATCAAGCCGGCCCATTGATTGTCGCTCATTGCTGTTGTACCACTATCCGTTAATAAATCAATATACACATCTTTTGAATCAATTAAAAATGTGTTATAGCCAGCCTTTTTAATGACCTTTTCTCGCTGTTCACTTGTTGTCACAGCTATCGGTTCAATAGCCTTTATTTTGTATGGCTCTGCAACATACTTTTGTTTCATATTCCCCAATCCCTTCTATTCCTTATTAATAAAAATATAGCACAAAGATTTAGATAGTTCAACATTATGTTAGATTTACTCATGTATTTAAACAAATAGTTGTTTTAATTTAATTAATTTATAGGTTAATAACCAAATTGATGTCCATCTAGACGTTTAAACAACCTATAAACAGAGACCTACATATATTATTACTGTATTAAATATATAAAAAGGGGCTGCATATTATGAGTTGTGGAACTGCTGGTCAATGTGGACCATCAAGAGGGGGAGTTGGAAGTGGTTGTGTCAAAGATACACTACGTAAAATTATTGAAGCACAAAACAAAATAACTAGTCCGGCTTCTGTCAACTGTCCGACAAGTTGTGAAAATGCAATTGATGAACTTTTGTCACCAAGTAGAAGAAATAATCGACCACGTTATACAACGATTCCAATCACATTAATTAATAGCTGTGGAAAACCTTTTATCGGTTCAGGAATCGTTAATCGGGCACCAAATGGAGAGCGTCGTGACTACTTTAAGTGTATCGAATCTCCAGTTTTTAAAGTAAGAGGATTTACAAATAGAGCCGAAACGTGTGTTAGTCTAGAATTACTACTTCCTGTACACCATCATAGAGAAGGAGATCAACAAGAATATCACGTATCTGACTGTGGCACAACAACATGTGACTTCTTTAAACATCACGTTCATAACTTTCAATCAACTGGTATTTGTATCAATGTAGATGTAAATTGCTTCTGTGGTATTGCTTGTTTAGATCCGATTACTCCACTTCCTCTGTAACCTTAGTCAAAAACTGCACTTTAATTAGTGCAGTTTTTTTGTGCTTATCATGGAAGCATCTTTATATACAAATTGAATAGATTCACTTACAATGATGGAGAAAATATGTAGTGGGAGGATTTTTGCATGACTTTTACACCGTTAAAAACAATGGAGGAAATAGACAAGCTACTTCAGGATAATCAGTTAACCTTTTTATATGTCACACAACCGAATTGTAGTGTTTGCCAAGGGTTAGAACCACAACTAATCCCCCTGTTTGACAAATATCCCGCTATTCAAACAGGACGAATTGATGTTAGTGACATTCCCGAAATAGCTGGAAAGCTTAATATTTTTACAGCACCTGTTGCGCTTCTATTTGTTGATGGGAATGAATATATTCGTAAAGCACGATTTGTTCCTATTGCAGAATTAGATAGGGACATAGAACGGATATATAACCACCTTGTTGAATGAACCAATAATTTAATTATTTCGCTTTTTTTGCCATTTGTTGCAATGGATCCCAGACACCATTATATGGGGGAGAATAGGCCAAATCTAAATCTAATAATTGTTTCACCTTCATTTGGTGGTAAAGGGCAGTAGCAATGACATCAATTCGTTTGTCTACACCTTTTTCACCGATTATTTGCACCCCTAATATTATTTTAGAATGTTGATGGTATACCATTTTTATGTGTAAAGTTTCTGCCCCGGGATAATATCCGGCATGGGATTTAGCCTTAGACATTAAAATTTCATATGGAATATTTAAATGTTGTGCTTCCTTTTCTATCAATCCTGTACGACCCAAGGTTAAATTAAAAAACTTAATAATTGATGTACCAACAATACCTTTAAAGTCAATTTGATTCCCAGCCATATTTGCTCCGGCAATTCTTCCTTGTTTATTCGCAGTTGTTCCTAACGGAATATGATCATCTAATTGTTTAACGATATGATATTGTGTCGCACAATCACCAGCAGCATAAATTCCTTCTATATTTGTTTCCATATATTTATTAACATAAATTGCCCCTTGTTTATTTCGACGAATCGGTGTTTTTTCTAAAAAGGTCGTGTTTGGCTGAACCCCGACACTTAATAATACGAGATCAGTTTCATAGGTCTTCTGATCCGTTCTAACAGAGATAACTTTCCCCAGGGCATTACCGTCGAATCCTGTCACAGATTCCTTCAAACGTAAATTGATACCATTTCTTTTTGCTTCCTCCCCAATATATATTGCCATATCTTCATCAAATATATTAGCGACTTGGTTCCCACGTTGAATGAGTGCCACTTTTTTTCCGAGTGAAACAAAACTCTCTGCCATCTCTAGACCTACATAACCGCCTCCGACAACGGTTACATTGGAAATAGTCTCATTTAAATCTGCAATAAGGGCCTTTGTATCAGCAATTGTTTTCATTGTGTGAATGCCGTGTAAATGAACCCCTTCCCATTTGGGCACGACTGGATCAGTTCCTGATGCAATAAGGAGCCGATCATAAACTATGTGAAATTGTTCATCTGTTTCCGTATTTACCCCAAAAACAATCCTTTCATCTACATCAATATCAATGACTTCCGTATACGTTCTTGCATCAATATTATATTTTTCTCTAAAGGTCTTAATCGTACGAGCAATTAATTTGTCAGTCGAGGGAATTAATTCACTGACAACATAGGGTAACCCACACTGTCCATATGAATATACATCGCCACGTTCCAGTACAGTGATCTCAGCCGCCTTGTCTGTCCTTGTGATTTCCATTGCCGCACTCATTCCAGCGGCAACTCCACCAATAATGACATAATTCATGATAATTAACCCTCCAAAAAATAATAGTTTATTTAAAAATCCCATCATCATCCATTATTAATTCCCTAAACGATCCCAACGTATGAAATTTTCAATCACCAATGCTAACATTATCCCCATTAACAAACCATTACTTAAAAAAGGACGAATGAAGGATGGGATTGATTCAAAATAAGTGGGTGGGAATGTCATAATGATAATCCCAATAAATAAGGGAATGGCAATACGGTACACATTCATCGCATTTAAATGTACATTTTTTAAAAAACTATATGATGATGTAAACATTTGTAAATAAGCAACAAACAAAACAGCACTTCCAATACTTAAAGGAATAGAGGCAAAAAATTCACTAATTGGTTGAAAAATGCCTAACAAGAAGAACATAAAGCTGCCAATAAAAAATGGCATCCTGTCATAAATATTCGTTTGTTGTAAAAATCCTATCGATGACACATAAGGAGCATAGGGAACTAAACCAAATAAGCCTGCAGCAATGGTGGCCAACCCCGTCAATGAAAATGACTTTGTATAATCTTTGTACGTTGTGTTAGTTTTCTCTATGTCATCTAATCCTTTTAAAGCACCAAATGTATTAGATAAATTTAATAACCCTGCTATGATGGCCGTCAAAACAATACCCGTATTCCACGTCATACTACCAAGAGGAAATAGTAACAATGATGAGCCTTCGATTTCGATTTCTTGTCCATTTCCAAAAATAATCCGATACATTATCCAACCAACAATAATGCCTATTAAAAGTGCATAATTTCGAATGATCGACTTTGACTTTATACTAATGATCATCACGATGATGACAATGATAATAGATAACATTGATACAGGAACATTTATTTGGGCTTGATCATTTACTCCAAATGGAATATCTAACATTCCTTTTAAAAATATTTGAAGTAGTGTGACACCAAGTAAAAACATGAACACGGCCATGACAGAAGGGTTAAATAACTTTGCTAATTGTGGCCCTATACCCATAACACCAACGAATATGGTAATAATGCCGGATATAATAATCCCTAATGCTAAACTTCCGCCTAACTCGTATAATGGGATCCCTTGTGCTGCACCCGTTATGACAAGTGTTAGAAAAATCCCAAGCCAGACACCTGATTGACCTTCCAATATTGGTCGACCATGACCAATTACCCCTTGTCCTAAACAGGCAAGTCCTGTAACAATAAATGATAACCGAATCGTAGAAATGGTTTCTGCTGCCCCTAATTGAAATGCTTCAGCAATTGCAATAGGGACGATGATAATATTGACAAATATAAAGAAGAACCACTGTAATCCAGCTATCCAATGGTTTATGTTTTTCAATTCATTCAAAGATCCTACACCTACTTTTCTCTCTCTTCATTTTAACATATATTTCACTTACACTATGCACTTCTGCCTTTAAAATATTGTGTATAGAAAATAATTAAATGTTTACAATAACATTGATATTAAATAAGGAGGAGAATTAATTTGCTACAAGAACAAGGTAAAGCAAGTAGTATGGAAAATGCGACACAATTACCGCCCCAACAACAATTTGGAGGGCATGAAGTATTAGAAGCTGACGAAACAATAGGGGCAATTGTTGGTGCGATAGAACATTTCGCCATATTTAAAGAACACATTCAGGATCAACAACTTTTATCAATTACAGAACGACAACACCAATTTTTAACCGAAATATATAATACGATTTTGGATACATTTAAATCTGGAAAAGATCCAGCAGTTAAAACACAAACTTATGAAATGGAACAAACAGTCACCAATACTATTTTCGGAATTCAGCCTTCTTCACCTAAAACACCTATTCAATCAATGAGTGAATTAAATGACGAATGTATTTCTAATGCTTTACTTGGTCAGTTAAAAGGAATTGCATCTCATTTAACAGTGACAGCATTAGAAGCAACGAATCCAGTATTGCGTAGAATATTTGCAGATAGTATCCCTAATGTGATTGAGATGGGCTATGAGATGTATTTATATCAAAACAAAAATCAATATTACCAAGTACCCCAATTATCTCAATCAGACATGCAATCTATCATTAATACGTATGCACCAGTTCAAGGGAATGTGGCGCATTAACATTCAATTCCTGAATTTGCAAGATTTTGGTGTCAAAAACAACATTATACTCATTCAGAAATCACCTATTGGATCAATAGGTGATTTTGATTTTCCATGTATGAAATTAAATTTCAATTAATATGCTGCTAATGAAAATGAATCAATTTTTAACAAAATAATGACTAATTTGTGAATTACATTGATTTTTTATCATAAACTTAGTATAATTTAATCTTGTGTCGTTGGATTTAAGTTTTATTATTTATGAGGTGAAATGAAAATGAAGAAACAAATTTCTTCAAAATTTGGATTTTTTGCAATTGCAGTTTTATTGCTTTGGATGAAGTCATATATCATTTATTTGCACGAATTTAATTTGGATATACAAAATAGTATGCAACACTTTTTGCTTTTTATCAATCCTATTAGTTCCATCCTCGTTTTTTTAGGTGTTGCTTTATTTGCCAAAGGTAAAAGGGTCGGACACTACTTGATTGCTATTTATAGCCTTATGAGTTTTTTCCTTTATGCAAATATTGTATTTTATCGATTTAACAGTGATTTTATTACAATACCTGTACTGACACAAACAGGTAACTTTGGAAGCTTAGGTAGTAGTATTATTTCACTCATTACTTGGACAGATGTTTTTTACTTTATTGATATTATCATGTTGGTGGCTCTGTTTGTTATGTTTAAAAGTAATTGGGGTGTTACAAAAACAATCCCTATACGACAGCCATTTTTCATTATGCTAGCCGGTGTGATGATTTTTTCGGTTAATCTTGGATTAGCTGAAGCAGATCGACCGCAACTTTTAAAAAGGACGTTTGACAGAAATTATATCGTTAAATATATTGGGGCTTACAACTTTGCTTTATATGATGCTTTTCAAAATGTGAAAACATCGACAGAAAGGGTTTTAGCCGACAGTAACGATATAACGATTGTTAAAAATTATACGGATAATAAGTACGCTGAACCAAACGATGAACTTTTCGGTGTTGGTAGTGGAAAGAATATTATTAAAATTCATTTAGAATCTTTTCATTCATTTTTAATTGATTTTAAATTGCATGGGGAAGAGGTTACACCATTTTTAAATTCACTTGTTCATAATCAAAGTGAAAACTTTACTTATTATGAAAATTTCTTTCATCAAACAGAACAAGGAAAAACGGCAGATGCCGAGTTAATTATGGATAATTCACTTTACGGATTGCCACAAGGTAGTGCTTTTGTGACGAAAGGAAAAAATACGTATCAATCTTTACCGGCAATTTTGAATCAGCGTGCTGGATATACAAGTGCAGTATTTCATGGTGATAATAAATCTTTTTGGAACCGAGATGAAATATATAAACAATTTGGAATCGATTATTTCTTTGATTCACAATATTATGATATGAGTGAAGAACAAGTTATTGGCTACGGATTAAAAGACAAACCATTCTTTAAAGAATCAATGCCAATTGTGGAATCATTAGAGGAACCTTTTTATGCTCACTTTATGACGTTAACACATCATCATCCTTATTTAATCGATGAAGAAGATGCAACGATAGATCCTGCCCAAACAAAAGATGGTTCAGTTGATCGCTATTTCCAAACAGCACGGTATTTAGATGAATCGTTAGAACAATTTTTTACGGATTTAAAAGAAGCAGGTTTATATGATGACTCAATTATTTTAATTTACGGGGATCATTATGGAATTTCTGATAACCATTTACGTGCATTAAGTGAAATCTTTAATGAAGAAATGACAGCCTTTAAATATGCTGAATTGCAACGTGTCCCATTAATGATCAAAGTTCCCGGTGTAGACGGACAAGGAATCGTTGAAGAATATGCCGGTCAGATTGACGTCATGCCGACACTATTGCATTTATTAGGAATAAAAGCACAAGATTATATTCAGTTCGGTACAGACTTATTTTCCGGGGATAAAAATCGGACGGTAGCATTTCGTAATGGGGATTTCTTTACCAAGGATTATGCGATGGTTGGTGGCGTATTTTACGATAACCATACAGGTGAAGAGTTAGAGGAAAATGATCAATTAGAGGAAATTAAGCAACAAGTCGAACATGAGCTTACCTTATCTGATAAAGTGTTACATGGTGATCTATTACGTTTTTATCAACCTACTGAAGATTGGGAACCTGTAGATGCTAAAGACTATTTTTACAATGAAAAACAAATTTATATTAACCCATTTTTAAAAAATAAATGGATAATAGAAGATGAATACATTTCAGAAGAAGAGAAAAATGATAATAGGATCAAACTTAATCGAAAAAAGCTAGAGAAAGTTAAATAATTATTATTAAATCGAATAGAAGAGGGAGGACAGTGGCCCTCTTCTTTTGTTTATCACATAAAGGTGTAAACTATTCTAAAGAAACTCTTTAAATGACAAAATAAAAAGCCCTTCCGTGATAGGGGGCTCTTTATTATTAATTATTCTTTAACAACGTTAGCTGCTTGCGGTCCGCGTTTACCTTCTTCGATATCGAAAGAAACTTTTTGACCTTCTTCTAAAGTTTTAAATCCTTCGTCTTGAATTGATGAGAAGTGTACAAATACATCTTCTCCACCTTCAACTTCGATGAAACCGAAACCCTTGTCTGCGTTAAACCATTTTACTGAACCTGTGTTCATGTATAAATCCTCCATTGTGCATAGTGCACGTTTATTACTTTGATTGCTCTTTGATATTAATTCAAGATTATGATATAAATTGTAATGTTATAACAGAAATCCTGTATTTCTCGCACGAACAACTAAGTTAAAAATAGTATATCACGTTCAGAATTATAAGGATATATTTATGACTTAACTTCTAAGTTTTTTTAAGTGGTGTGAATTGAATAGGGATTTTAATGTTTATTGATAGGCGGGTACAAGTTGTTTCTAAAACGTAATTAGATACGTCATCGAGAACCATACTATAAGTAAAGAGATTTTTCCCAAAATCTTTTATATGACAAACTATGGCAATAGCTACATTAATTTTTAGTCGATGTAACATTTATTTTGAATTCGTATGTTTCAAAAATATGAGAAAAGGAATATATTGCATAACAATATCTTTACTTTCTATAATAGTACTGTGAAGTAAATAAACACTGGATAACTTTCATCTATTAAGCACTTTGTGTATTCATCTTCCGTGCGCCTTATATTAATTAATAATTATTACATATCAACTCCTCATAAATGGGAAAAGATATTGGGCAGAACATGATTAAAATGTTCCATTTTAATATATGCGGTTAGATAATTACTTAAAAGGAGAGAAATTAAATGGGTAAATTAAATGGAAAAACAGCAATTGTAACAGGCAGGGCTTCCGGTATTGGTGAAGGGATGGTAGATTTATTCCAAAAAGAAGGAGCAACTGTAATCGCAGCAGACATTAATGAAGAAGCTTTAGCAAAAGTAAGCGCAAAAGAAAAATGTACATGGAATGAAATTGGATGTTTCTTCAGATGAAGCTTGGAAAACGTTTGCTAAGGAAGTTAAAGAAAAGTTCAATACGATTGATGTGCTAGTGAATAATGCCGGCGTTTCTTCAGAAAAACCATTTATAGAAATTGATAAAAATGACTGGGATTTCATGATGGCAATCAACGGTTTTGGTCCATTTGCAGGCATGAAACATATCGCACCAATAATGGCTGAACAAGGTAAAGGTTCTATTGTTAACATCTCATCTTATACTGCAATTATTGGACAGGGTTTCAACCATTATACAGCAACAAAGGGTTCAGTTCGTGCGATTTCAAAGGTAGCGGCAATACAATTTGGCCATCAAGGTGTTCGTGTCAATACTTTATTCCCGGGGATTGTGGAAACACCAATGACACAAAGTTTAAGTACTTCAAAAGAATTATTAAAACAATTAGTACAAGCAACTCCTCTACAACGTTTGAGGAAGCCTGAAGATATTGCGAATGCAGCATTATTTTTAGCTTCAGATGATTCCAGCTATATCACAGGGGCGGAAATAGTTATTGATGGTGGATTCTCCGCTCAATAATATGTATAAATCAATATTTAACCGACAGATCACACTGCAGCAGGTATTTCTGTCGGTATTTTTCACAAGGAGTAGTTCACATTTTATTTTGAAAATTTCTCCATCGCTTTTGCTATTTGTTGTGCTTCGCAATCCTCTTCCTCATATAAATGTTTAATAATACTTTTATAATCCTTTTCATTTCTATTTTGACTCAGTTTAAAAGCAGCTTGAATGTCATCACATGATATTTTAAATCCTACAATCCCGTTTACTTGTTTTTTCGTTTCATCTGAAATAGAATCCCATAAAATTGGATTTTCTCGATGAGATTCAAATTTTTCCATTAACAATGAAAGATCCTCTATTAGTTCTTCGTTTGTCATGATCTCTATTTTCCCATAAATATGTACTGATTGATAATTCCATGTTGGAACATTTTCATGTCCATACCAAGATGATGAAACATAACTATTTGGCCCTTGGAAGATAACAAGGACTTGGTCTGTACTTTTGAAAGTTTGCCATTGCTCATTCGCTTGGGCAAGATGACCTGTTACATGATATTTTTCATCCATTTTCCTTAAAAGTAAAGGGATGTGAGAAGCAATCAACCTTCCCTCTTTTTGCGATATTACAATAGCAAAAGGATGGTCAGAAATAAACTGACTTATTTCATTAAAATCTGTTACCTGGAACTTTTTCGGAATGAACATATTTGTGTCGTCTCCTTTTTTTATATGACCTATTATTTATAATATACAGTTTAACATAACGATTAAAAAGAAAATGTAATTTGTATCAATTTCCCCCGAATCCTGTTAATACATTTAAATTAAATAAAATCTTTGCCACTGCATATCCCTCTCATTTAGAAACAACAAAATACTTGAAATCAAATGAGGGAAGTCGTCCCTCTCCTTTAGAAACAGCAAAATACTTGAAATCAAATGAGGGAAGTCATCCCTCTCATTTAGAAACAACAAAATACTTGAAATCAAATGAGGGAAGTCGTCCCTCTCATTTAGAAACAGCAAAATCCTCAAAATTAAATGGGGGAAGTCGTCCCTCTCATTTAGAAACAGCAAAATACTTGAAATCAAATGAGGGAAGTCATCCCTCTCATTTAGAAACAGCAAAATCCTTAAAATTAAATGAGGGAAGTCGTCCCTCTCATTTAGAAACAGCAAAATCCTCAAAATCAAATGAGGGAAGCTGTACACCTATCATGACATTTATATTAGATACATCCAGATATTTAATATTGTCCAAAGGCTTTTCACCAAATGCCCGGTTGTTGAATAAACAAATTGCAGGATTAACCCTTTATGGTTTTCTTAAAATCTTTAATCAGTTGTTTTAACAAAGTCAGACTGTCTTTATAAAAAATGATAATTGCTAACCCTAAAAACATAAAAATAGTCGATACGAAACCAAAGTCCGTTAATATGCCGATAATAGTAATCGTTGCTCCCAGATAAAAATCCGGGTCATTAAAGGTACTATCGTTCTCACCAACATTTATCTTTTCCCTTAATTTATCATCATTTCTAATAAGTTCATCAATTGTTACGTTAAAAATATCACTCAAGCAATAAGGTTTTCAATATCTGGATAACCCTTATTATTTTACCACTTATATATTGCCTGACGGGAAACATTTAATTTTTTAGCTAAGTCCTCTTGAGACATATTGTATTTTTCTCTCAGATTTTTAAGTTGATTTCCTAACTCCATAATCGCTACCTCTTTTCTAAACAATTTAACATTAAACTAAAGGAGTAGGAGACAGAAACTATAAACGTTCCGTTACATTCGTAAACTCTTCGTTTTCATACGGTTTGTATTAATTCCTAACCTGTTTTTAGGATTTATCATTCCAATTATGTTTTAAATGGATAGTAAAAAGCACTGCCAAATGCAGTGCTAATAAACGTTAAATTTTATGATGTTTCAAAGTACGATTTGATATGTTATTAACCTAGTTGCATCTATGAAAAAAGTCCATGATGCATTACCCTTATGCTTATTTATGTTTTATGCTGAATTTTTTCGTGCCAACTGCTGAATGTGAGGAATTTTATCAATATCAAAATTTCCTCCACTTACAATAACCCCACAATGTCTTGATTTTATCGTTTCATTATATGAGAACAGTGCGGCTAGTGCTGCAGCTCCGGCACCTTCCATTAACGTTTTATTACGTTCGAGCATATATAAAATAGCATTGGCGATTTCTTCTTCAGTCACTGTAATGATCTCATCAACATACTCTTCAATAATTGGTAAGGTTAGTTCCCCTGGCGTCTTCACGGCTATACCTTCTGCAATTGTATCCGGATTAAATATTGGACTTGATTTAGGTTCATAAAAGGAGTGATAAAAAGGTGACATCCTTTTTGCTTCAACTCCAATAATACGAATATTTCGATTAATATGCTTCGCAGCCACAGCAATTCCACTAATTAACCCACCGCCACCTATAGGTACGAGAAATGTGTCAATCCGGTCCTCTTGTCTCAAAGCCTCAATCGCAATCGTTCCTTGTCCAGTCATAATGTCATAGTCATCAAACGGATGGACATACGTCGCCCCCGTTTTTTCCTGATGTGCAACAGATGCTTCAAATGCTTCCTGAAATGAATTACCGACTAGGACTACTTCTGCACCATAATTTTGCGTTGCTTCTACCTTCGTATGTGGTGTGTTTTTTGACATAAAAATGGTTGCCTTTGCACCAAGTTTACGAGAAGCATAAGCTACACCTTGCGCATGATTGCCGGCTGATGCAGTAATAACACCTTTATTAAGCTGTTCATTTGATAGCTGCATCAATTTAAATGTTGCCCCACGGAATTTAAAGGAACCAGTCTTTTGCTGATTTTCCATTTTAAAATAGACATTTTTATTGACCATTCGATTTGTTGTTTCTGATGTAATTAGTGGTGTACGGTGTACAATCGGTTTCAGTCGTTCCGATGCTTTGTAAATTTTTTCACCTGTTAATAATAAATCCCCAATAGCGCCACACTCCCTAAATTGGACTAGTCTATATATTTACTATAAGGTAGTTTGTTCATAATTACTAATTTTATCTTCGAGCTGTAATGTTAATGCTATTTCATCCCAACCGTTAAGTAAATTTTGTCGATGATATTCTGGAATATCAAAGTTTATTTCATTGCCATCTTTCTCAATTATAACACGCTTTTCTAAATCAATTGTTAGATGCAAATTCCCATCTTTTGCTTCCTTTTGCCATATTTCTACTTGTGTAGTATCCATTATAATAGGAATCAGGCCGTTTTTAAAGGAATTATTATAAAAAATATCTGCAAAGCTCGGTGCAATAATAATTTGAAAACCGTAGTCCATTAAAGACCATGGGGCATGTTCACGGGATGAACCACAACCAAAGTTTTCTCCAGCAATTAAAATTGATGCCTTATCATACCTCGATTCATTTAAATTAAAATCAGTTCTTTTATTACCATCATCATCAAAACGCCAATGGTAAAAAAGAAATTGGCCAAAGCCAGTACGTTCAATCCTTTTTAGAAATTGCTTTGGGATAATTTGGTCAGTATCCACATTGGCGCGTTGTAATGGATATACAAGACCAGTATGTGTTTTGATTGGTTCCATTACAATCTCCTCCTAATTTGCTACTTTATCATAATTTCTGACATCGACAAAATGACCTTCTATTGCTGCCGCTGCAGCCATTTCTGGACTTACCAAGTGGGTTCTAGCCCCATTACCTTGTCGTCCTTCAAAGTTCCGGTTTGACGTTGATGCACATCTTCCACCGGGTGGAACGATGTCATCATTCATTCCAAGACACATACTGCAACCTGCATCTCGCCATTCAAAACCTGCATCTACGAATACTTTGTCTAAACCTAGTTTTTCAGCTTCCATTTTCACTAAAAATGAACCTGGGACAACGATGGCTCTGACAGAATCCTTCACCTTTTTCCCTTTTACAATGTTTGCTGCTTTTTTCAAATCATTGACTCGTGAATTAGTACATGAACCGATAAAAACATGATCTATTTCAATGGAAGTCATCGGTTTATTTTCTTCCAATCCCATATAATAAAGGGCGCGTTCCACTTCCTCTTTATTGTCAACCTCAGACAACTTTGGTGTTGATCCACTAATTGGGACTCCCATCCCTGGATTTGTTCCCCATGTCACCTGTGGCTCTACTTCTGCTGCTTGAATAGTTAAGGTTTTATCATATACTGCACCTTCATCTGTTGCTAATGCTAACCACTCTTCTGCTAGTTTTTCAAACTCCTCACCTTTAGGTACTTCTCTCTTTCCTCGTAAAAATTCAACGGTCGTCTTATCTGGACTTATTAATCCCGCACGGGCTCCCGCTTCAATCGACATGTTACATACTGTCATTCGTTCTTCCATTGTCATATTACGAATCGCTTCACCAGTATATTCGATAATATGACCATTCCCCATCCTAACTCCATATTTGGCGATAATTGCCAAAATAAGGTCCTTTGCGGTTACACCTGGCCCAAGCTCACCTTCTACTTTGACATTTAATGTTTTCGATTTTGTTTGCCACAATGTTTGTGTAGCAAATACATGCTCAACTTCACTCGTTCCAATGCCGAATGCAATGGCTCCAAATGCACCATGTGTTGATGTATGACTATCGCCACAAACGATAGTTTTACCTGGCTGGGTTAAACCTAGTTGAGGGCCAATAACATGGACGATTCCTTGATCAGGGTGAAACATATCAGCTAAATGGACATTAAAATCTTTACAGTTTTTTACTAGTGTATCCATTTGTAGCTTTGAAATGGGATCCTTAATCGTTTCGCGATTTTTCGTTGGGACGTTATGGTCCATCGTTGCAAAAGTTAAATCAGGACGTCTTACTTTTCTGTTTGTCAATCGTAACCCTTCAAAGGCCTGTGGTGACGTCACTTCATGTATTAAATGTAAATCAATATAGATTAAGTCTGGCTTTCCTGCTTCCTCATGAACAACGTGTTTTTCCCACACTTTTTCGATGACTGTTTTTGGTGTTGTCATGTGCAGAATCATTCCTTTCTATTATTAAAAAATTTCCCCTTACAATTGTGCCAACACAATTTCGGTCATTTCTTTTGTTCCGACTTTTTTTCCATTATGAATGTGTAAGTCGGCAGTATGATACCCTTGATCTAAACTTTCTTCAACAGCATTTTCAATTATCTCAGCTTCTTTATTCATTCCAAATGAATAGCGTAACATCATGGCAGCCGACAAAATCATCCCTAATGGATTCGCAATTCCTTTGCCCGCAATGTCTGGTGCTGAACCGTGTACAGGTTCATACAATCCAATCGTTGGTGATAAACTCGCTGAAGGTAACATCCCAATAGAACCGGTTAAAACAGACCCTTCATCACTTAAAATATCACCAAATAAATTTTCTGTAACGATGACATCAAAATATGTTGGCTCAGTGATAAGTTTCATTGCTGCTGAATCAACTAACATATGCTCTACTTTCACGTCGGGGTATTGTGACTTTTTTTCCTCGACAATTTCTCGCCACATGCGACTTGATTCCAAAACATTTGCTTTATCTACAGAAACTAGATGTTTTCGTCGCATTCGGGCACTTTCAAAGCCTTTATCTACAATTCTCTCAATCTCATTACGTTCATATAATAGTGTATCGACAACCGTGTCCCCATTATTGCGTCTTTCACGTGGGGTTCCAAAATAAAGCCCACCCGTCAATTCACGGACAATATAAATATCGCTCCCCCTTATAACTGACTCTTTTAGAGGGGAGGCGTGGATTAATGGGGCAAATCCTTTTATTGGTCGAATATTGGCAAATAAATTTAATGCCCTTCTTATTTTTAATAGTCCTTGCTCTGGACGAAGATTTACAGGTAAGTTATCCCATTTTTGTCCACCGATAGCTCCCAATAAAATAGCATCTGCTTGTAAACACGTATCAATCGTTTCTTCCCTCAATGGAACGCCATGTTTTTCATATGATGTTCCACCGATATCATCGTAAGAAAATTCGAATTCATGTTCATATTTTTCTGAAATTTTAGATAAAACTCGAACTGCCGCATCGATAACTTCTTGGCCTATTCCATCACCAGGGAGTACGACAATCTTTTTCTTCATCGCCTTCGCCTCTTATTTTTCATTTTCTAATTATTCCCAACACTTACATTACGATATTAATAGAGCCGTTAGACAACGACTCTATTTTATAAACGCTTCTTTCAATGGCTTCTAGTATGATCTACTAAGAATTAGGCTTGCATTTTAATAGATTCACTATTATTCTTTTCTGATTCTTTTTGAATAATGTAGCGATTAACAGCATTAATGAAGCCATTTGCTGAAGCCTCAATAACGTCTTGAGCAGTTCCTCGACCATTCATTTGTTCACCATTTACGAGGAGTTGCACACGTGATTCTGCAAGGGCATCTCGGCCACGACCTACAGAACTAATTTGAAAGTCGACTAGCTCTAATTTTTCATTAATCACTTTATCAATCGTTGAATAAAGTGCCTCTACACTCCCACTCCCTGTTCCAGTTTCTTTCACCTTTTTGTTATCAGGGGTTTTCATTGTTACAGTGGCTGTTGGTGTATTTTCAGTCCCATATTCTATTTCAAAGGAATCCAAATGATATTTATCAACCGTTGAACTTTTAGTCTGAATTTCCATTAAAATCGTAAATAAATCATCATCTGTTACTTCTTTTTTACGATCAGTTAATAGTTTGAAATTCTCAAATGCCTTTTGAAGCTTTTCGTCAGATAATTTATAACCCATCTCTTTTACTTTATCGTTAAAGGCATGACGCCCTGAATGTTTCCCTAAAAACAATACATTAGAATTTAGGCCAATCATTTCTGGGGTAATGATTTCATATGTTAATGCATTTTTCAGTACCCCATCTTGATGAATACCAGATTCATGGGCAAAAGCATTTTTTCCGACAATCGCTTTATTTGCTTGAATGTGCATACCTGTTAATTTTGATACTAAATCACTTGTTCGCTTTATTTCATTAAGCGTTAAGTCTGTACTAAATGGATAGTAATCTGAACGTATTTTAAAGGCAACTGCAATTTCTTCTAATGATGCATTTCCAGCTCTTTCTCCTATCCCATTAATAGTTCCTTCAATTTGTAGTGCGCCATTTTCTACAGCAGCAATGGAATTTGCCACCGCAAGACCTAAATCATTATGACAATGACATGATAAAATGGCACGATCTATGTTCGGAACATGATTAACAACATATTTGAACATGGCTCCATATTCTTCCGGAGTTGCGTAACCAACCGTGTCTGGTAAATTGATCACAGTAGCCCCTGCATCAATCACTTTTTCAATTATTTGGGCCAAAAATGGTAATTCAGTCCTCGACGCATCCTCTGCTGACCATTGTACTTGTGAAAACTTCCTACTAGCGTATTTAACCATGTCAACGGAGGTTTCAATTACTTGTTCACGTGATTTTTGTAATTTGTATTTACGATGGATTGGTGATGTCGCCAAAAAAACGTGTAAACAAGGCTCATCTGCACCCTTTAATGCTTCCCATGCTGCATCAATGTCCGATTTGATAGTCCGTGCTAAGCCAGTGACAGATGTCCCTTTAATTGTATCGGCAATCATTTTCACTGATTCAAAGTCACCTATTGATGAGGCTGGAAATCCTGCCTCCATCCGATCTACACCAAATCTTTCTAATTGCTGGGCAATTTCTAACTTTTCCTTTTTGTTTAAATTTACTCCTGGTGATTGTTCACCATCACGTAATGTCGTATCAAAAATTTGTACTTTCGCCACTGATTTCACTTCCTTTTGTTTATTTTAATGGGTTTTTGACAAAAGGCATTAGATCACGGAGTTCCCTTCCAACTACTTCAATTTGATGATTTTTCTCTCGTTCATTAATGGCATTAAATTGCGGACGATTTGCTTGGTTTTCCAAAATCCATCCTTTGGCAAATTCTCCTGTTTGGATGTCAGACAAAATTTCCTTCATTCTTGCCTTTGTTTCATCATTGATAACGCGTGGCCCCGAAACAAAATCTCCCCATTGTGCTGTATCAGAGATAGAATAGCGCATGTTTTCAAGTCCACCTTCATACATCAAATCTACAATTAGCTTTACTTCATGAAGCGTTTCAAAATAAGCCACTTCTGGTTGGTAACCTGCTTCTGTCAATGTTTCAAATCCGGCTTTAACAAGGCTCGTTAAACCTCCACAAAGTACCGCTTGCTCTCCAAATAGGTCTGTTTCTGTTTCTTCTTGAAAGCTTGTTTCCAATACTCCTGCTCTTGCCCCACCAATACCTACTGTATAGGCTAAGGCAATTTCCTTTGCTTTTCCTGAATAGTCTTGATAAATACCATATAAAGCAGGGACTCCTGCACCTTCTTCATAGGTACGACGTACTAAATGACCTGGTCCCTTCGGTGCTGCTAAAAATACATCAACCGTTTCCGGTGGGACTATTTGTGAAAAGTGTACATTAAATCCGTGAGCAAATGCTAATGCACTACCTTCCTGTAAATTGTCTCTAATACTATCTTCATATACTTTAGCTTGTAATTCATCTGGTAATAACACCATCACTACCTCGGCTTGTTTCGTAGCATCTGCTACAGATAAGACTGTAAAGCCATCTTCTTCCGCTTTTTGTTGGGACTTCCCTTGTCTTAATCCGATGATAACGTCAAATCCACTGTCACGTAAATTGAGTGCATGTGCGTGTCCTTGTGATCCGTAACCGATAATTGCAATTTTTTTCCCTTGTAAAATTTCCTTATTAATATCTTTCTCGTAGAGTACTTTAGCCATAAATAATTTCTCCTTTTTATCAATTGTTTTTAAATTTTATACAGTAAATTGATTTAATTCAGCCACTTGATGCTGTGGTTGATGTCCCCTTAAAAATGCTGTAACACCGGTTTTTGCTAATTCTTTTATTCCATATGGTCGTAACAATGTAATAAGTGCCTCGATTTTTTCTGGTTTCCCTGTTACTTGAACCGTTATACTATCTTTACTAATGTCGATGACAGTCCCTCTAAATGGTGAAATGAGGCCTTGAATTTCATGACTTAATTGTGGTGTGCTAGCTACTTTAATTAAAGCTAATTCCCGGGCAACAATCGCCTTATCCGTGATATCGGAAACCTTAATAACATCGATTTGTTTATTTAATTGCTTTGTTAATTGTTCCACCTTTTGATGATCAATGACATCTACAACGAGTGTCATTTTAGAAATACCGGGGGTTTCCGTTTCACCGACTGAAATACTTTCAATATTAAATTGCCTTCTTTGCAACATTCCTGTTACACGATTAAGTACGCCACTCCGATTTTGGACTGTTAAAGTGATAATCCGTTTCATTTTGTCACCCCTATCATTTCATGAATCCCTTTTCCTGGGGCAATCATTGGATATACTTTTTCTTTTTTAATGATACGAAAATCTGCTACAACTGGCCCATCATAATCAAATAATTCCTGAAGTGCTGCTTCGACATCTTCATCTTTATCGACCTTCATGCCACGAACGCCATAGCTTTCCGCTAATTTAACAAAATCAGGATTCTGGTCTAACAATGACTCAGAGTATCTCTCATCATAAAATGTTTCTTGCCATTGTCTCACCATTCCCAAAGCGGCATTATTTAATATAATTACTTTCACAGGTAGATTCCATTGCTTTAACAAAATTAATTCTTGCAAATTCATTTGAAATCCGCCATCACCTGTTATAGAAACGACGACATCGTTTGGTCTACCTAACTGTGCACCGATTGCTGAAGGAAAACCAAATCCCATGGAACCAAGTCCACCAGAACTAACCCAATTATTCGGTTCATCTAACATATAATATTGGGCCGCCCACATTTGATGTTGTCCTACGTCTGTCGTTACAATAGCTTTACCATTTGTTGCTTCATAAATCTTTTTAATTAACCACTGAGGTGAAATTGCCTCATCAGTTTGCTCATACCATAATGGATTTTCTTTACTAGAATTATTTAGCCACTCCATCCATTTTGAATGTTCGGGTTGTTTTTCTGCCACTTTGATTAGAGATTGCAAGGCTTGCTTCGCATCAGCAACAATTGGGATAGCTGTTGGAACGTTTTTACCAATTTCGGCTGGGTCTATATCAATATGGGCCACTTTCGCCTTAGGTGCGAAGTGTTGCAAATTCCCTGTTAAACGATCATCAAACCTTGCCCCAACATTAATGAGTAAATCGCAATTATATAACGCCATATTTGCTGTATATGTCCCATGCATGCCACCCATTCCTAATGAAAGTGGATGAGTACCTGGGAAACTACCAAGACCAAGCAATGTGTTAACAACTGGCAATTGGTGTTTTTCAGCAAATTGTTTTAACTCCTCTGTTGCCTTTGCAAATAATACACCTGCCCCAGCAAGAATAACGGGTTTCTCCGCTCTGCCTAATGCATCTGAGAGCTTCATAATTTGTAATGGATTTGGCTTTGTCGTCGGTTGATAACCTGGCAAATTAATTTCAGTATCAAATGTCATTCCTGAAATTGTTTCTGAAATATTCTTTGGTATATCAATGACAACTGGTCCTGGTCTACCCGTAGTAGCAATATGGAATGCTTCCTTAACAATTCTCGGTAAATCGGCTAAATTCTTCACTTGATAATTATATTTTGTAATAGGTGTTGTAATGCCAAGTACATCTGCTTCTTGGAAAGCATCTGTTCCAATCACTTTATTGGCCACTTGACCTGTAAAGATAACGAGTGGTAATGAATCCATCATCGCATCTGTTATTCCGGTTATTAAGTTGGTTGCCCCTGGTCCTGATGTTGCAAGGACAACACCTGGTTTTCCCGTAACACGCGCATATCCTTCTGCTGCGAAAACAGATCCTTGTTCATGTCTACTTAAAATATGCTTAAATGGCGCGTTACTACGATATATTGCGTCATAAATAGGTAAAACAGCACCACCCGGATAGCCAAATAACGTATCTACATTAGCCTCAATTAATAAATCAACCAGTAAATCGGCACCTGTCTTCTCCTTATTTGTTACTTGTGGCCTGTTTGTTGCCTCTGCTTTCACTTTTCTTCCTCCTTATAAAAATAATTTTTTTAATCCTAATAATAGGAATGATCTACTTTAGCCTATTTAAAAAGTTACTATAAAAAACAAAAAACCCTTCTCTCCTCAAACCTACATGTAGTAAGATTTGGGGAGAAAAGAGTTCCTTTCCACGGTACCACCCAGCATTTATAGTTTCCTCACAAAAACTATCTTTCGAACTTAACTAAGTCCATTTGATAACAGGTGAATTTACACCTGACTATGTTTAATTAGTTAATCTGTTCAACATAGTACTCAGAGATGATGTCAGTTAGGATGTATTTCTAGGCTTCCAGCAACCCTAGATCTCTGTAAATACATGTCGTCCTTCCTTTTTTTCTCGTCATCGCATTACTATATAATATTGTCATTGTCATTCATTATATGCAAAATAAGTAAAAATATTTTAGATTTATCTAATTAATTTTCTATTATACTCTTTATTTAAAAAAAATACAGTAAAATGAGGGAAATTCAAAAACATTTCATATTTAATGTATTGACGACCATCTTACAACTTTTATTCCCATTCGTCAACAAGTTTCAATAAAATAATTAATTTTTATGACTGTTGTTTAATACTAGTTAAAATTACACAAAAAGTCTTAAGTCAATCGCCTAAAATATACCACTTTAGGAAACGATTATATTATTTTACCTTTATCTATATTTATCTTTCGTGCGGATAAACTAGTTAAATCATTCGCATGATGTGTCACATAAATGACTGGGATTTTCCACTTTTTTTGCAAACGTTGCAACAATTTTATCGCTATTTCTTTCATTGATTCATCTAAGGCGGAGAATGGTTCATCTAACAGTAGTAACTTTGGTTCAGTGACCATTGCCCTTATAAAAGCAACCCGTTGCTTTTCTCCTCCCGAAATTTCATGGGGATATTTAGTCTGTAGGTGTTCCATTTTTAGCTCTTTTAATAAGGAAGTTGCCAATGTTTCATTTTTCATACTATATATAATATTTTCCCAAACAGTTTTATGGGGAAACAGTGCACCGTCCTGAAATACATAGCCTATATCGCGATCTTGTATTGAAATCAACTGTTTTCCCCGTTGAAAAAAAACACGTTCATTTAGCTTGATTTCACCTTCATCAAAAGATACAATCCCTGCTATCCCATTGAGAATAGATGTTTTTCCTGCGCCTGATGGTCCATTTAAAACTACTATTTCATCACTTTTCACTTCAAACCGAACTTGCAATGTAAAATGGGCTAATGTTTTTTTAATATTTACAGTTAACATCGATTTACTCCATTCTAATTTGAAAGGTTATACCATCACTTTTTATTTTCGATGCCTTAACATATGACGGGCACTCCACCAATTTAACCAAAAAATGGCTAGAAATCCTAGTGAAACGATAATGAACACCCATAGTTTAGCCTCTTCCATATTACCTGATTCAACTGCAAAATAAATAGCAAGTGGGATTGTATCTGTTACATTCGGAATATAACCCGCAAGCATTAACGTTGCCCCAAATTCCCCTAATCCCCTCGCAAATGATAGTACTACCCCCGCAAGTAACCCTGGCCAAGCAATTGGAAAAGAAATCGTCCAAAAAACAGTCCAACGTGATTTCCCCATCGTATAAGCAACATTTTCGATAGATTGGTCATATTGCTGAAATGCAGCGGAGGCACTTTGGTACATTAATGGGAAGGAAACAACAATAGCGGCAATTAAAGCCCCATACCAAGTAAACACAATTTGAAAATCAAAATACTTTATGAGAAATTTTCCAATTAGTCCATTGTTTCCAAATAAATACAATAACCCAAATCCTACCACTGTTGGTGGTAATACAAGTGGCAATAAAAAAATAGCTTCAATGACACTTTTACCAAAAAATTTGTTTCGATTCACAATGTATGCCAAAAAAACACCGATAGTAAAGACAATTAATGTTGATAGACTTGCCGTTTTAAATGATAACCAAAAAGGGAAAAAATTAATCGAAGTCATAGGACGCTCCTAAGTTATGGATTAAATCCATATTTTTCAAACACGGACTTAGCTTCATCTGTTTGTAAAAATTTAATAAATTGCTTTGCTTGTAGCCTTTGTTCAGATTGTTCAGCAATTGCCGCCTCGTATAAAATTGGATTATGCATCGTGCTAGGTATATGATATAAAATCTCAACATCTTCTGACACAATAGCATCACTTTCATAAACAAAGCCTATATCAACGTTTTTCGTTTCAACATATGTTAACACCTGTCTTACACTCTGTGCGAATATAAATGTATCGGATAATTCATCCCATACTTGAGCCTCCACCAGTGATTCCTTCGCATAATTACCCGCTGGAACACTTTCTGGATAACCAATGGCGATTCTATCTACCGTTAATTGATTAAGTTTTTCCAGGGCATCTAGGTGAAAGTTAGTCGTATGATGTTGAATAATAACTAAACTGTTTTTGCTAATATTCATTACTGAATTACGATCTATTAATTGACGTTCGATTAATTTTTCCATCCATTGTTCATCAGCCGAAATAAATACATCAACAGGGGCACCATGCTCCATTTGTTTCGCTAACTTTCCTGTACTGCCAAAGTTTAACTGTAATTGATCTTGGTGACGACGTTCATATAAGGGTTTCATTTCTAGCAAAGCCTCTGTTAAACTTGATGCAGCAGAAACATTTAATGTATCCGTTGTTTTATCCATTTGATAAGAATTGTTTTCCTGTGTAAAACGATTATTTGTTGAACAACTTATTAATAATAATAGAACGATTGATGATAAGAGTATTTTTATTATTTGTTTCATACTATCCACACGACCTTTACTCACTTTCAGTGTATATGATAGTACATTAAAATGTCCAAATATATATTCAAAAAAGCAATTGTTTCACACTATATGCTTGAACTAATTAACTCCAAAACAATTTCCTCCCGACCTTCTTCCCTGCCAGTTCATTTGGTAAACTATTCCCTTTATTTCTAAGACAATTTAAGTCACAATTGAACCTAAACAGCTTTATGCCAATTTTCCTCCACTCGGGCTTTTCTACTAACGCTACAAACTAACCTCATTAAACCCCTATGTGCAAAAGGAAATATGGTGAAAAAAACATCCATCGTCCTTCTCATTGGCATTGGACATATAATCACTTTATTTTTATGGACACCTTTTACAGTCATTTTTGCTAATTTTTCCGGTGACATCATTTTTTGTTTTTTTAATTGTTCAGTCATCACTGATTTATTTACATTAATCGCCTCTGCCTTTAAAAATATTGGTGTATCTACAAATGTGGGACAAAGTGTACTGACTTTAATTCCAAACCCTTCTGCTTCAAAATGAAGTGAAGTTGTTAACCCAACGACTGCATGTTTTGTCGTTGCATAAGCTGAAGATACTGGGGATGGTCCTAATCCCGCCGCTGAAGCAGTATTAACAATATGACCAAATCCTTGCTTTTTCATTAGTCTATAACCTACCTGGGTTCCATAAATAACACCCCATAAATTCACGTCCATAATTTTTTCCCAATGATCTATTTTCATATCAAAAAGTTCACCATACATAGCTATTCCAGCATTATTGAAAAGATAATCGATTTTTCCAAATTCGTGATATATTTCTGTCAATAATTGTTCAACATTATCATAATTAGTGACATCAAGATAATCATATGTAGCATTAACAGAATCCACATTCAATTCTTCAGCCAATTTTACACCCAACTCATTATTAATATCCGTTATAATGACAAATACATTTTGTTGTACTAGTTCCTGACAAATTGCCTTACCTATCCCTGAAGCACCACCAGTAACAACGGCAACCTTTTTATTTTTCAGCATCCGAATCCTCCCCTATGTAATATTCTATTGAATCTGTGTGTTCCAATCAGATATACTTATCAAGCGGTCAATTTCCGCAGCATAAATTTCGGCAACCATTTGCGCTCCTGCACTATTAAAATGGACACCATCCAATGTATAATGAAGTCCCCGTTTCCTAGATAAATGATTAATTCTTTTGGGGCTTTTATAAAACAGAACATCCATCATAACCCTCATTACTTTTGTACTAATATATTCAGATATAACTTTTTCAGATAAATGATTTAAAAAAATTGACCTCATATTTAAGAAACTAACATTTTCATAATGATGAGTAATAGATTGTATCAGTTCATTTAATTCATTTATTTCCTTGTTGGATCCATTATTCATATTTTCACCGACTAGCGCTGGAGTTACAGCCACGATTCGCTTCGATGATTCGAGGACCATCCCTAATGCCTTCTCATAATTATCCTTGAATTCATCATGATTTTCCGCTATTGGCTGAGCTTGGACCTTTAACAGTTTGGAATAAACATCGTTCACCCCAATCCACAGAAAAGCCAAATCATATTCATCAGCTAGCCTCGTTTTTTCAAGTCGATTATATAAGCTTTTAATAGATTCACCGGCTTTTCCGTGATTTACAAAGGTCACTTTGGGAAACATTTCCTTTAAAATTTTAACGAAAGAAACTCCGGGTCGGCCTTCTGTCAAACTATCTCCAATTAATGCTATCTTCATAATTAATCGCTCCTTTTGATGGATGATAAGAAAATTGTTATGGCTTTGTTAAAAAGAGGTTCAAGTGTATTCAATGGTTGTGTATTCGTTAACTGACTTAACCCTCCAAGCCATGTACCAATCAGCACTGTCCATTCTTCAATATTTCCCCGCAAAAATTCCTCTTCATCCACCCCTTCCCGCAAAATAGAACGATAGGCTCCCATAGGAATCACCGATAAATCATACAATGCTTTAACAGATTCTGGACTTGAGGACGGATTTGAAGCAAGTTCTTGTCCTCCCCTTAATAAAGGTGTTTGGTAATTATATAGCACATGAATTGCCATTCCATATAGTTTATCTGTTGCCGTCATATAGGTTGGCTCCTTTCTCATCCACTTTTCATACCAATCCTTCATCGTGTTTTGTGCTAGTAAAACAAATAGCTTTTCCTTATTTTCAAAATGATAATAAATGTGACCTTTACTATATCCAGATGCCTTCGCTAAATCTTGCACAGAGGTTTGATTATAGCCTTTTTCGGAAAAAATTAAGGTTGCTTTTTCTATTATGTTACGTCTTGCATTTTCACTATTATAACGTCTTTTACCCAATATAAATGCATTCTCCTTTCCTTTAAATTGAACAATCGTTCTAATTGTATTATATAACCTATTCCTAAGCAAAAAATTCACATCTTTGACACTTTCACATAATTTTTTAGGTTCAGAAAAAACACACTTAGCATGGAGATTTTCATCAAAAAAACAATGAAACAGTCATTTATAGAAATGAACTGACCGTTTCATTGTTAATTATTTATTATTTAAGGATTTACTTAGTACCGAACAATCTATCGCCGGCATCACCAAGCCCTGGAATAATGTAGCCTTTTTCATTTAAACCTTCATCTAAAGCCCCAATATAAATATCTACATCTGGGTGATTTTTTTGAATCATTTCAACCCCTTCAGGCGCAGCAACTAAACACATTAATTTAATTGATTTGCCACCATGTTTTTTTAATGAATCAATTGCATCGTTAGCAGATCCACCTGTGGCTAGCATCGGGTCAAGAACAATTAATTTCCTTTCTGAAATATCTGATGGTAGTTTCACATAATATTCAACTGGTTGAAATGTTTCAGGATCCCGATATAAACCAATGTGCCCAACCTTTGCAGCTGGTAGCAACTGTAACATGCCATCAACCATCCCAAGCCCTGCACGTAAAATTGGTATTAAGCCAATTTTCTTTCCGGATAAAGTTTTTGCTTTACACGTTGTAATTGGTGTCTTTACTTCTATTTCTTTCACTGGCATATTTCTCGTAATTTCAAATCCCATTAATAAAGATACTTCATTAACAAGTTCCCGAAATTGTTTTGTTCCAGTTTTTTCATTACGTATAAATGTTAGCTTGTGTTGGATGAGAGGGTGATCTAAAACATATAATTTCCCCATCAGTGCATTTCCCCTTTTGATAATATGTATTTTAATTAGGTTTGTACAAATTATAGATCCTTATTAATGTTTATACTCTTCCATTTCGTGAAAAAAGGACAACTACCAAAAAGGTAGTGTCCTCCTTTTAAGCATATAAAGGATACTTGCTCGTTAATTTTGCTACTCTTTCTGTTGCCTCTTTTAACACTGATTCATTATCGCTATTTTTTAGGACGGATGCAATAATTTGGGCAATTTCTTTCATATCTGATGCCGTAAAACCTCTTGTAGTCACTGCCGCTGTTCCAACCCTAACGCCACTTGTAACAAATGGGCTCTCTGGATCAAAAGGTATCGTATTTTTGTTTGTCGTAATTTTAATTTTATCTAACACTTCTTCTGCTGTTTTACCTGTTAAACCTAGTTTAGAAACATCTAATAACAACAAGTGATTATCTGTTCCACCGGAAACAATTCGAACTCCTTCTTCAGTTAATGCATCTGCCAATGCTTTTGCATTAATAACAACTTGATCAATATATTTCTTGAAATCATCTGAAAGTGCCTCTTTAAATGCAGCTGCTTTTGCCGCGATAATATGCATTAATGGCCCACCCTGCATTCCTGGAAAGACTGATTTATCAATCCCTTTAGCAAATTCCTCTTTACATAAAATAATTCCGCCACGTGGTCCCCTTAATGTTTTATGGGTTGTTGAAGTGACGAAATCACTGTAAGGTACAGGATTTGGATGGGCACCCGTTGCAACAAGCCCAGCAATATGTGCCATGTCGACCATTAAATATGCATCTACTTCATCAGCAATTTCTTTAAATTTTTTAAAATCGATTTGGCGTGAGTATGCGCTGGCACCGACAACAATCAGTTTTGGTTTTACCTCTTTGGCTTTATTTAGTACTGCATCATAATCTATTTGTTCCGTCTCTTTATCAACGCCATATTCAACAAAGTTATATAAAATTCCACTAAAGTTTACGGGACTCCCGTGGGTTAAATGACCACCTTGGCTTAAATTCATTCCTAATACCGTATCTCCCGGCTTCAATACAGTAAAATAAACAGCCATATTCGCCTGGGCTCCTGAATGCGGTTGTACATTGGCATGGTCAGCACCAAATATTTCCTTTGCACGATCACGAGCTAAATCCTCCGCAATATCAACATATTCACAACCACCATAATAACGTTTATTCGGATAGCCTTCCGCATATTTATTCGTTAAAACGGAACCAGCCGCCTCCATTACAGCTTCGGAAACAAAGTTTTCAGAAGCAATTAATTCAATGTTATCTTGCTGACGCTTTTTTTCCGATGCGATGGCATTAAATAATTCTGGATCTGATTTTTGCAAAAACTTCATCGTTGCTTTTCCTCCTAAATTTCTATTTTTAATCTAATTACATATTTATATTTCAACTATATTTTAGCAAAAGATTTACATTTTTGATATTTAAACGGTAACCCTTTCAAAGAACCCTTATTACTGATAAACTGCTCTTGCACCACCGATTAACTTTGGTCGTGTTCTTGCGAAGGTCACCGCAGCTTCACCGATAGTTTTTTGCGTAAATCGAATAGGCACCGCTACTTTTTTCAAATGCATACCAATTAATGTATTACCGATATCCATTCCTATATCGGCTTTTATTTCCTCGACAACTACGGGATTATCCAAATGGTGAAAAGCATGTGTTGCCATTGACCCCCCAGCGTTTTTAGCGGGGACAACAGAAACAATTTCGAAACCATTTTTATCGGCAACGGATTTATTCATGACAATTGCCCGATTAATATGTTCACAGCCTTGAAAAGCTAAATGACTATTCGTGTCAATACTTAGCTGGTGTAAATGTTTAAATAGGATTGCTGCTGCCTTTTCACTTCCAGAAGTACCAATTTGTTTTCCTGTTATTTCACTTGTTGAACAACCAACAACAAAAATGTCGTTTTCTTTTAAAAAGCCTGAATCTTTCCATTCATTTGTTATTTTCAAAAGATCCTGATTAATTTTCTCAAATAAATCACTCATTTGGAAAACCCCTTTTTTTATGATGATTTATCGCCTATAAATAAGCCCGGGAACATAGATTATAGCCCGTCTATTAAATATCTTATTTTTCCTCGTAAGCAGAAATTTTATCAATTCTTTTTTTGTGACGTCCCCCATCAAAGTCTGTCGTTAACCATACCTTTGCAATTTCTTTTGCAAGCCCAGGTCCAATGACACGCTCACCCATAGCCAATACATTAGAATCATTATGTTGACGGGTTGACTTTGCACTAAATACATCATGGGTTAAAGCACAACGAATTCCTTTCACTTTGTTAGCAGAAATAGAAATTCCTATCCCTGTGCCACAAACAAATATTCCCCGATCAAATTCACCATTTGCTACACGTTCTGCGGCAGAAAGGCCGTAATCAGGATAGTCGACTGATGTGGAGCAGTCAGCCCCGGCATCTATATACTCATGGCCAAGTTCATCCAAAACTTCTTTTACAGCATTCCTAATCGTCATGCCAGCATGGTCACCTGTAATGATGACTTTCATTTATGTCACCCCTTATCACTTTAACATTTGTCATGATATTATCCGTCCGATTTTTCCTTATTTAAATATTAAATTGTGAGATTTGTTCTTTTAATTCTTTTGCTTGTTTTTCCAATTCCTGAGCTAAATCATCCACTTGTACAATAGTGTTTGCTTGTTCAGCAGTTGCAGCACTAACTTCCTCAGAGGCAGCAGATGTTTCTTCTGCAATAGCAGCTACTTCTTGAGATTGTTTCACCGTTTCTTGAATAAACTTCAATTGCTCATTCACTAAATTACGAATTGTTGTCACATCCTCTGCCACTTCTGTGACAGAATCTGACATTCCTTCAATGACAGTATTTGTTTTTGACCCATTTTCTGCTTCTTTATTTGCTGTCTCTACATGTTCATTTATATTTTGTACCACTTCATTAACGTTTTTTTGGATGGCAATAATCAATCCAGAGATTTGTTGGACAGCCGATGCACTTTCATCAGCTAATTTACGAATTTCTTCAGCAACGACAGCAAAACCTTGACCATGCTCCCCAGCACGTGCAGCCTCAATAGATGCATTTAATGCCAACAAGTTAGTCTGTTCGGCAATTTCACCGACCATTGTAATGATTGATTCTACTTGTAAAGCGTTGTCCTTTAAACTTTCTACCTCTTTAAGGGATAATTCTTGTTCGTTCGCTAAAGATTGTATCCCGTTAACTAATTGATTGACGACATTCTTACTATCCTCCAATGTTTCTAACATTTCCTTTGATTTTTCCGTTGACTGTTCAGCTTTTCTCTGAACTTCTTGGGCTAATGATGTTGCCTGTTCAACGGCTTCAGCTGTATGTTGCATGGCTTCGGCAGCCCCGACAGCCCCTTTTGATATATCCTCTGTGGAACTACTAATAGCAGTTGAATGCTCAGAGGCTATATTGGATACTTCCTTCATTTGTTTTACTGTTTGATTAGATTGATTAAAATTGGATTCAATATTATGTACCATTTGTTTAATATTTTTAAACATCGTATCAACAGCTATGCTTAATGCTCTAATTTCATCATCAGAGCGGGGAATCGATATTTCCTGGTTTAAATCACCTTCAGCGGCTTCTGTTGCAGCATTTTCTAACAATTGTAGTGGTTTAGTAATCCAACGGGCAAATAAAGCAGCTAAGATTCCAGACCAAATAATTCCTAACAATAATATAACAATAATATATAATTGGTCTGAAACATCCCAAAAGTTTTTAATATAATCGTGGGCAACATAAATAAAAAATGCACTACTCGTATAGGTAATCATCGCCAAAATGGTTGTAAATAATACTAATTTCTTCCTTAAACTGAAACGAAATTTCTTTTTCACGACTCGTCCCCCTCATTGTGATTGGCTTTTTCAACAAAAGCTGTTATATATGTGTGTAATTCATTAAAAACTCTTTGGTAGTCTGAAATTTCACCACCATACGGGTCATTAATATCTAAATACTGTTCATCTTTATGATTACCAACGTATTCAATTAATGTGTACATCTTATTTTTATGTTGTTCATATTGTCTCACCAACACTTGTTTATGATTTAATGTCATGGTTAAAACGATATCTGCCCATTGGATTAAATCATGTGTCACTTGTTGTACTTGATGATCTATTTTAATGTGATGTTCGTTTAAAACTTTAACGGTATTTCCATTCGTTGTAGATGCCTCGTTAGCAAATATTCCAGCAGATTTCACTTGATAATCCGGCACCATATTCATTAACATTGCCTCTGCCATTGGGCTACGGCACGTATTGCCAGTACAAATAAATAAAACGTTCACTTCTATCTCCACCTAGTTATTTCGTCCCTTTAAATATACCATATATTATTATATTATGTTATTTTTATATTCCCCGTTGACAATTAACCTTTTAATAAGTTTCATGGTAGTTAAAGCAACGATTCGTAAAACATGATATATACCCCAATAAGCATTAGCATTGCACCGCCAATTATCGTACTTGATGAACGTAACCATCCATGTGCTTTTCTACCTATCATCATGCCAAATATAGCTAACAACATACTGCATATGCCAAACATTAAAATAATAAAGAATTTCTCCATATGAACTACTCCTAAACTAATTCCGACTGGTAAACTATCAATACTAACGACAAAGGATAAAGTCATTAATTTGACATTTGTTATCTTTATTTGTTTCTCTACCTGTGAATTAAAGGTTGATATAATAATATAGATTCCAATAAAAGTTAACAAAAAACCACCTGCTGCCGATGTGATAAAAGGTAACTTTATCGACAGAAAATGGCCAATTATCATCCCTATTAAAGGAAAAACCATATGAAAAAAACCAATTAAACTACTTACAAATAATACTTTTCTTAACCGAATATGAAAAAGGCCAATAGTTAAGCTAACCGAAAAAGCATCTAACCCCAACGCAAGTGCCATAATTAATAGATGAAAAAAATGGACTAATCCTTCGTACAATGACGGCAACCCCTTTGTACACGCTTGTACACTATATGCCGGGAATTAATTATTTATGAAATTTTCCATTCGATAAATTTTCCTTTATTAATCTGGCAAATTCAACCCGATTATAAGGTGGCATAAATTTTGGTTGCTGCTCGTTCGAGACGATCAATGACTGCTTTTCCTATGTGATCCGCGGAATGGACAAAACAAACTATAATATCTATTTCATGTTTATGGAATGTTCTTAATGATGCATACAAGTTTTTTCCAACCTCTTCAGCATTTGACCCTAAATAAATGGCTTTATCAACTTTTCCAAAAACATTTGTTTTACTTCCTGTCCACAAAAGACCTATTTTATTATCTCGTTGCTTTTCTATCTCAATCAAACGGTGAGCCACATCCTCTTGTTCAACAACGACCATTAATGGCATTTCAGGTGCATAATGTTTATACTTTAACCCTGGTGATTGTGGTGCCTTATGACGTTTGTCACCCCCTTTTCTAATAAAAGGAGTTACTTTTACTATTTTATTAATTTCATGAGCAGGCACACTTCCTAAACGTAGAACAACTGGTTGGGCCCCTGTGCAATCAATGACAGTTGATTCAATCCCACTTTTAGTAGGGCCACCATCAATAATCCCAGCAATTTTCCCATGCAAATCATCTTTTACATGCTGTGCTGTTGTCGGACTTGGTTTGCCTGATATATTGGCACTTGGGGCAGCTATTGGAAGTTGACCCTCCTCTGATAATGTGAGGGCAATTGGATGATTCGGAATTCGGATACCAATTGTATCAAGCCCGGCGCTAACATAGGGGGAAATTTTCCCATTACTCTTTAGCACATAAGTGATCGGACCGGGGGAAAATTCATCCAATAGAGCTTCCACATACGCCGGTATTTCGATGACATATTGTTTCATTTGTTCGATAGAAGATACATGAACAATAAGTGGATTGTCTGATGGTCTTCCTTTCGCCAAATAAATTTTTTTGATTGCCTCACTATTTGTTGCGTCTGCTCCTAAGCCGTACACAGTTTCCGTCGGAAAAGCGACAACTTCACCATTTTTTAATAATTCAATTGCTTCACTTATTTGCCGACGATTTATCCCCTTCGTCATATCCCATCTTTTAGTTTTCAACCTGTTAACCCCATTTCCACTATATTTTAAGCGATTAAATGAAGTTCGTAAATTAAAAAGAACATAGATGCAACACGGATCGTGTTTAACAAACTATGATCTTTACTATTTCTATGATTTGAATTTTTAAAATCGGATATTTTACAACCCTAGCCATTCTAATGTGAAGAATGAAATAATTGGTTTTTCCTCTTTTTCATCATTTTCTGCATTATTTTCCGATTGCTCTTGCTCATTTTCCTGATGCACATCATTGGTTTCTTCTAATTCCTCTTTTTCTTTTGTAGAAAATTCTACGAAACATAATGGTGGAAATAAAACACACCACCAATTATCCCCTTCACCATCACCTATAGTTATTAATATAGCTTCATACAATCCCTCGGGGTAAAGATAGTTATCGTACATTTTTTTAGGAAAGGGCACATTTTTACGAAATGAAAGCGAAAATTCGTGATGTACGCCTTCGTTCCTTAATGTGGACTCAATAATATTTTCGATTTTATCGATATGCTGGTTAATCATATACCTGGCATCATTGATATCGTCAATCTCGTGTACTAATTCGGAAACGTATAAACTTACAGCATCTCGTACAATTAACTTTATCTCCTGATCCCTTGTCTCATTACTATTTGCTAAAATTCTCAAACGTATTGCCTCATCCGGAATCATTTCAATTGTCTTGTGAGAAGCTACCTCATTTACTTGGATAAATAAACTAGCCACAATACATAACATAAAAGTTGCGACATACTTCATTTCCGTTGCCCCCTACTAAATCATTCTATTTGTAGTATGGGCAACAGATAAATCTATTAAACATATAAAATGATATTATAATTTAAGAGATTATGACTTGCAAAGATATTTCAGTAAATTTATTAATGACTCCCAATAATGATCTAATTATGTTTAATCAGAATGACACGGTCTTTTTGCGCCAAATCCTGATATACGTTTGTTTCAACATTAGGATATGATTGCCTTATCAATTTCATTATTTCGTCCGCCTGGTCATGGCCAATTTCAAATAGGATAAGTCGGTCGGGATTTTTAGGTAGTTCTAAAATTTGTTCTAAAATTTCCCTGTACGATTCTAGTCCATCATCACCAGCAAATAACGCTATAGATGGATCAAAGGTTTTTACTGTTTCAGACAATGAATCCTTATCAGTTTCCCGTATATAAGGTGGATTTGATACGATAATATCTGGGTTGATATTTTTCGCTATTATTGGCTTTAGAAAATCCCCCTTGAAAAAACGGACATCTGCTTTCAAATTCTTTGCATTTTGTCCTGCCACTTTTAAAGCCCGATCAGAAATATCTGTTGCATAAACTGTCATTCCCGGCAATTCCAATGCTAAAGTAGATGCAATGATCCCACTGCCTGTCCCTATATCGACAATGGTCAACCCATCTACCTTCCGAAAACGACCTTTTATTTCAATGATTGTTCTTTCTACTAATACTTCCGTATCGAAACGGGGAATGAGAACCCTATCATTAACAAAAAATTTCCGCCCGTAAAAATATGCATAACCAATCAGATGCTGCAGTGGCACACCAGTAATTGCATGTTGTTTAATCATCGATTCATATTGCACAATGATTTCTTCTGACACCCGTTCTTTCATGTTCAACATGAACTGATTTCGATCTAATTGTAACAAATGCTGCAACAATAAATTGGCAACATTCTTTTCACACCCGTAGTTTGCTAAAAAAGAAAAAGCCCACTGAAGGACTTCATACTGCTTTTTCATTTATGATTCACCAATAGTTTCAAGTTTTTTCGTTTGATCATCCATTAATAACGCCTCGATGAATTCATCTAGCTTACCTTCTAAAATTTGATCAAGTTTTTGTATTGTTAATGATATTCGGTGGTCAGTAACACGATTTTGCGGAAAGTTATATGTCCGGATTCTTTCCGAACGATCCCCCGTTCCAACCGCTGACTTTCTTGATTCGTCATATTCCGCTTGGGCTTCCTGCTGATATTTATCATATAGACGGGCACGTAATACCTTCATCGCCTTCTCTTTATTTTTTATTTGTGATTTTTCATCCTGACAGGACACAACAATACCTGTCGGCAAATGAGTCAAACGAACCGCCGACATTGTCGTATTAACACTCTGACCCCCAGGTCCACTGGAGGCAAAACGGTCAACACGGATATCGCTCTCATTTAATTCGACTTCGACATCTTCTGTTTCTGGCAGTACTGCTACTGTTGCAGTTGATGTATGAACCCTACCACTTGCCTCAGTTTCCGGTACCCTTTGAACACGATGGGCCCCGTTTTCAAATTTTAATTTTGAGAAAGCATTTTTCCCATGAATCATAAAAATAATTTCCTTAAATCCACCTGCATCCGATGTGTGAGAATCAATTACCTCTATTTTCCATCGATTTGCTTCAGCATATCGTGTGTACATGCGATATAAATCACCTGCAAATAAAGCTGCTTCATCACCACCAGCAGCACCACGAATTTCCATAATCACGTTTTTATCATCATTAGGATCTTTTGGTAACAATAAAATTTTTAATGACTCTTCTAATGATTCTTTTTTTTCCGTTAGTTCCTCAATTTCCATCTTGACCATGTCAATCATTTCTTCTTCAACTTCTTCTTTTAACATTTCTTGCGCATCTGTTAATTCTGAAGTAATTTCTTTATATGACCGATACATTGTCACTGTTTCTTCTAAATCAGATTGTTCTTTAGAATATATACGTAAATTATTCGGGTCACTAATTACCTCTGGATCACTTAGTAATTCATTTAACTGATTGTATCGTTCATCTAGTGATTGTAATCGTTCTAACATAAGAGAACACCTCTTTAGTTTACAAATCTATATTATTCTATAATAAAAAACAGGCGTTTCACTGCCTGGTTTTTATTAGTTCATATTGTATTTTTTCTTAAAGCGATCAATACGACCACCAACACGGTCAGCTTTCTGCTTACCAGTATAAAATGGATGTGTATCAGAACTAATTTCAATACGAATGACTGGATATTCCTTACCATCTTCCCATTCCATCATTTCGTCAGATGTTCTCGTTGACCCACTCAAAAATTTATAGTCTGAACCAGTATCAAGAAAAATTACTTTTTGGTATTCAGGATGTAGTCCTTCTTTCATTGCTTTCCACCTCTTTTATTCGTTAAATAGTATACTTTTTCATCAATTAACGTTCGTATCACAATTGTATATTTTAGCAAATTTATATAATAAATTCAAGTTTAATATTACCTTTATTAAAATGTAAATATATACATGCATTTAATCATTGCTCCATATTACTGGACTTCTATCTTAGTTACGTGAGTAATTTTTATCTTATCATTAACCATTATTTCATTATTTTATGCACGTTGACCCCTTTTAGCTTTTAATTCATCATCTATTTGCTGGAAAAATTCTTCATTCGATTTCGTCTTTTTTAATTTTCTTAAGAATTTTTCCATAAATTCATGTGAATCTTGCATTGATTTACGGATTAACCACATTTTCTCTAAATGATCTTTCGTTACGAGCAACTCTTCTTTTCTTGTACCAGAGCGTAAAATATCAATAGATGGGAATATTCTTCTTTCCGCCATACTCCTATCTAAATGTAATTCCATATTACCTGTTCCTTTAAATTCCTCATAAATGACATCATCCATACGTGATCCTGTTTCTACTAATGCTGTTGCTAAAATCGTTAAACTACCGCCTTCTTCAATATTCCTAGCTGCCCCAAAAAATCGCTTTGGACGATGAAATGCTGCAGGGTCAATACCACCAGATAATGTTCGTCCACTTGGTGGAATGACTAAATTATATGCCCTTGCTAGTCGTGTAATACTATCCATTAAAACGACCACATCTTGTTTGTGCTCAACTAACCTCATCGCTCTTTCTAGCACTAATTCAGACACTTTTATATGATTTTCTGGTATTTCATCAAACGTTGAACTAACGACATCAACATTTTCATCGACTGACCTTTCAATATCAGTTACCTCTTCAGGACGTTCATCAACAAGTAGAATGATTAACTTTGCTTGGGGGTGATTTTTTGAAATACTATTGGCTACTTCTTTTAGTAACATCGTTTTACCAGCTTTTGGCGCCGCAACAATTAAACCACGCTGTCCAAAACCAATTGGTGTCATTAAATCTATAATTCTCGTTGATAAATGATGTGGTTTTTCCTCTAAAGTCATACAACGGTCGGGATATAACGCAGTTAGGGCAGGGAAGTGTACTCTTTCTTTTGCAGCCTCTGGATCATCTCCATTCACCGCATCGACATGTAATAACCCGTAATAACGTTCATTTTCCTTCGGGGGTCTCACTTTTCCAGATACTTTGTCACCGTTTCGTAAATCAAATCGACGTATTTGCGAGGCTGAAATATAAATATCCTCAGCACTTGGGGCATAGTTTATTGGCCTCAAAAAGCCAAATCCCTCTGATGGAATGATTTCTAATATACCATCCATAAATAAAAATCCATCTTTTTCTGCCTGGGCTTTTAATATAGCAAAAATTAGTTCCTTTTTCGTTAATTTGGCATAATTAGTTAATTTATACTCTTTTGCCATAGTATAAATGTCCTTTAACGTTAGATCTTCTAAATGTGAAATTGTTATCGAACCCACCATATCACCACTTTACCTTTTATTTTTTCTGTTAATACTTAAGCTTATGAAATTTTTATTTATCATTATTTTAATTTTGCTTTATTACTAATGAGGGGAAATTGAAGATAAACATCATAGGATTTAATAAAGTGAAAGAAAGCCGTCATTAATAGCATATTTTTTACGACAGGATAACTATTAATTAATGAGAGAACCTATTCATTTTAAAGATATCGATATCATAGTTTCCATTTACGAATGTAAAAATGTATCAAAATGATATAACTTTTTATTATTGTCTATGATAAAACTTTCCGATTTTTCCTTTACGTTAACTAAATGTAGCATATTAGTCTAACAAATGATATGATCAACCATAATATCGTCAAATAGATATAAAAGTTTTTTTAACCATCACTAATCGTTACATTATTTTCCTCATACTCATAGGTTCATCATATCATACACCTTTAGTAGACTAATATCAACCCTTTTCTTCATATTTTGTATGATCGTCATATAGTTGACTTGAAAACTAAAAATACCATCATTACGAAATGTAAAAGTTCGTACATTAATCTTCCATGACTAGGTTAGGTTTTTTCTTTAGACTATGTTGTCCTTTAATAAAGCGAATTGTGCCACTTTTCGCTCTCATGACTACAGTTTCTGTTGTTGCATTCGATCCTTTAAATTGGACCCCTTTTAATAGTTCCCCATCAGTTACACCTGTAGCAGCGAAAATAGCGTCGTCACCTGCACAGAAGTCTTCTAAATAATACACACGGTTAATATCATTAATACCCATCTTTTTACAACGTGCAATTTCGGCCTCATTGGAAGGCATTAATTTACCTTGAATTTCACCACCAAGGCATTTTAAGGCCGCTGCAGATAAAACTCCTTCCGGAGCCCCTCCTATTCCTAGTAAAATATCAACACCTGTTTGATCAAATGCTGTATTCATTGCTGCTGCAACATCTCCATCGGGAATTAATTTTATCCTTGCACCAGTCGCTCTGATTTCTTCGATCATTTTCTTATGGCGGGGCCGATCTAAAATAATGGCAACTACATCTTCAATATCTTTGTTTTTCGCTTTCGCAACTGCTGCTAAATTATCTTTAATCGGGGCATTAATGTCTATTTTTCCAACTGATTCAGGGCCAACTGCGATTTTTTCCATATACATATCTGGGGCATGAAGCAAATTGCCACCATCAGCAATAGCGATAACTGATAACGCATTCCATGACCCTTGTGCAACGATGTTAGTTCCTTCTAGTGGGTCTACGGCCACGTCTACTAATGGGCCATCGCCTGTTCCTAACTTTTCCCCAATGTATAACATTGGGGCTTCATCCATTTCACCTTCTCCGATAACGACAGTTCCACGCATCGGAATTGTATCAAAAACTGTCCTCATTGCTTCAGTTGCGGCATTATCAGCCTCATAATTATTTCCTTTACCCATCCATCTGGCGGAGGATAAGGCTGCTGCCTCTGTCACACGTACAATTTCCATCGTTAAACTTCTTTCCATCTATTCTTTGCCCCCTTAGATTAATTACGAAAATTCCCCAAAGCCCTCATTTGATAAACAGTCCGATATGAAAAGATGCCTGTTAATGAGTCTAAAAAATCAACGTACGTATTCACTAACACTTAATGGAACCTTTTTAATAATTGCTCCTAGCTTTTGTAGCTTTTCTGTTATATTTTCATAACCTCTTTCAATATATTCAATGCCGTGAATTTCTGTAACTCCCTGTCCCATTAAGCCGGCTATCACTAGTGATGCTCCAGCACGTAGTTCTGATGCATTCACTCGGGTACCCTTTAGTGGTGTATTTCCTTTTATTACGATTGAACCGTTCGCTACTTTTACATTAGCATTCATTTTAATTAATTCGTCAATATGTTTTAGTCGACCGCGATAGATTGTGTCAATCACGATACTTTCTCCATTTGCTTTTGTTAATAATGTTGTAAAAGGTTGCTGTAAATCTGTAGGAAATCCGGGATAAACAAGTGTTTTAATATTAACAGGCTTTAATTCACTATTTGGTTTTACAAGTAATTGTTCATCACTCTGTTCGATATGTACCCCCATTTCACGCAATTTTGCTATAAGGGATTCTAAATGTTCAGGTATTACATTATCGACAATGACTTCTTTTCCCTGTGCGGCCGCTGCAATCACATAGGTACCTGCTTCAATCCGATCTGGAATTATCGTATGGGTGCAACCGTGTAATTTGTCAACCCCATCAATTCGAATAATATCTGTTCCAACACCTTTAATAACAGCACCCATATTCGTTAATAAGGTTGCTACATCAATAATTTCCGGTTCCTTTGCTGCGTTTTCTATCGTTGTTCTACCTTTAGATAAGACAGCCGCTAACATAATATTGATGGTCGCTCCAACACTAACAACATCCAAATAAATTCTCTCACCGTGGAGTTCATCGGCTTTTAATTTTATTGTTCCTACGTCGTTGACAACTTTTGCCCCCAACGCTTCAAAGCCTTTCATATGTTGGTCGATTGGCCGATGCCCTAAATGACATCCTCCCGGTAAACCAATCGTCGCTTGATGAAATTTCCCCAACATTGCACCCATAAAATAATATGATGCTCGTAATTTACTTACTTTACCATTTGGAAGCGGACGAACCTTTACATTTGTTGGATCAATTTGAATCGCATGTTGTCCTTGTCGATTTATTTTTGCCCCAAGTTCTTCTAATATAGCTATTAAATTGTCTACATCAGAAATATTTGGTAAACCTTCTATTGTAACAACTGAATCAGCCAAAATTGCGGCAGGGAGTAAGGCAACTGCACTGTTTTTGGCACCGTTAATACGGACTGTTCCTTTTAAAGTTTGCCCACCGGTAATTACAATTTTCTCCATTTAGAACCTCTCTTTTGTTTCATAAGCCATTATAGCTTCTATTATTAAGCATGCCATTATAAATCTTTCACTTTATTCCAGTCCGATAAAAATCGTTCTATTCCCTGGTCTGTTAATGGATGTTTCACTAACTGTGCTAACACATTAAAAGGAATAGTTGCTATATGTGCTCCATGTAGGGCGGCTTCTGTAACGTGTAATGGGTGTCTAATGGAGGCAGCAATAATTTTTGACTGAATATTAAATCGATTAAATATCTCTGAAATTGTAGCGATAAGTTCCATACCATCATGACCGATATCATCTAGCCTTCCTAAAAAAGGTGATACATATGTGGCACCCGCTCTTGCGGCAAGCAATGCTTGATTGGCATTAAAAATTAATGTCACATTTGTTTCAATATTTAAATCTGTTAATGCTTTAACTGCTTTCAGCCCTTCCAAAGTCATCGGGATTTTCACCGTTATATTTGGGGCAATTTTTGCAAGTTCTTTACCTTCTGAAATCATACCTTCGGCATCCTCTGCAATCACTTCAGCACTAATAGAACCTGATACTTCATTTGCAATTTCTTTTATTCGCCCGTGAAATGATACTCCTTCTTTTGCCACTAATGTTGGATTTGTCGTTACGCCGGCAAGTATACCTAAGGCATTTGCTTCACGAATGTGTTTTATATTAGCTGTATCAATAAAAAACTCCAATTTCATTCCCCTTTCGTCTTCTTATGCAAAAGGCTTTAGTTTATCCCTATGCTTTATTAATTGATCCAAACTCTTTCATTTTCATTTTAACCGTTTCTTTAATGGCTTCACGTCCAGGACCCATGTATTTCCTTGGGTCATACACTTTTTTATCTTCTGCCAATATTTCACGGATTTTCTTTGTTTGCATGATTTGGTTTTCCGTATTGACATTTATTTTTGCTGTACCTAGTGAAATAGCCCTTTGAATATCTTTTAAAGGAATACCTGTTCCACCATGAAGGACTAGTGGTAAATCAATGATGTTTGAAATCTCTTCCATCTCTTTAAAGCCTAAATTAGGTTCTCCTTTGTATGGACCATGAACAGATCCTAATGCAGGTGCTAAACAATCGATACTCGTTTCTTTCACCAATGTTAAACATTCTTTGGGATCAGCGTAGATTACTCCATCAGCAATTACATCGTCTTCCTGACCACCTACTGTGCCTAACTCCGCTTCAACGGACACTCCGTGAATATGGGCTAACTCAACAACTTTAGATGTTAATGCAATATTTTCCTCAAGTGGCTTTGTTGAGGCATCAATCATGACTGATGTAAATCCAGCATGAATCGCTTTTGCACAAGCCTCAAAGCTTGAACCATGATCTAAATGTATGGCGACTGGTACTGTTGTCTTATATTCTTCCATTAATGCCTTCACCATTGCTACCACAACATGGTAGCCTCCCATATAACGCCCAGCCCCTTCAGATACACCGAGAATAACTGGTGATTTTTCTTCTTCCGCCGCTTGGAGAATTGCTTGCGTATATTCTAGATTATTTAAATTAAATTGGCCTACTGCATATTTCCCTTTTTTTGCAATTTCTAACATATCTTTCATTGATTCTAACCCCATATAACACATCTCCTTCATAAAAATTTTCCAATCATTCATATGTGCCATTCCCTATGTATACCATTTTGTTTCACTACCTCGTTATTTATAATAGTATAACATAATTTATTTGTTAGTTTGATACTTTTTTAATACTGTCGCTTGCACAAATCCGGAAATGATTGGATGTGCATTCGTTGGCCTTGACTTAAAATGTGGGTGAAACTGACTAGCAACAAACCAAGGGTGATCTTGAAGCTCAATAGCTTCTACGACTCCATCCTTGGAAAAGGCAGAAAAGATTAGGCCTTTTTCTTTTAGTTCCTCTATATAATCTGTATTAAACTCGTATTGATGACGATGTCTTTCTTTAACCTCATTACTTTGATGATAAACCTCTTTTACCTTTGTACCTTCGACTAAGGTTAATGGATATGATCCTAATACCATGTCTTTTTCATCATGATTCAAACGATTCTTTGATACTTGGCGAATGATTGGTACAGATGTTTCATTATCCACCTCTGTTGAGTGTGCATTAGATAACCCCGCAACATTTCGTGCGAATTCAACGATGGCAAGCTGCATACCTAAACAGACACCAAAGAATGGAACGTTATTTTCCCTTGCATACTGAATCGCCATTAATTTTCCGGTTATTCCATTTTTACCATATCCACTTGGAACAACAATACCGTCTACATTAGAAAGTTTTTCTTGAAATAATGTATCATCTGACATTTCGGAATTAATCCATTCTATCTTTATATCAGTATCGTAGGAAAAACCGGAATGTTTAAATGATTCAATGAGAGAAATATAGGCATCGGGTAATTCGACATATTTACCTACAAGACCAATTGTCACCACTTTTGTTAAATTTCTAACTTGCTTAACTAATGCAATCCACTCATCCATCTTCGCTTCCGTCAATGGTAAGTCTAGATGTTGACAAACTAACGTATCAAATTTTTGTTCCTGAAGTGATAAAGGGACTTGATATAAAGTGTCAGCATCTAACATTTCTATGACAGCATTTTTATCTGTATCACATGACAAGGCTATTTTATCTTTATGTTCTTTACTAATGGCAACCTCTGAACGTAAAACAATTGCATCTGGTTGGATTCCTAAAGAACGAAGTTCCTTCACACTATGTTGTGTTGGTTTCGTTTTAATTTCACCAGCCGCTTTTATATATGGTACAAGGGTACAATGTACGTACATAACATTTTCTTTACCAATATCACTTTTAATTTGACGAATAGCCTCTAGGAAGGGAAGTGACTCTATGTCACCAACAGTACCACCTATTTCGGTAATCACGACATCAGCCTTTGTTGCTTTTCCCGCCTTATATACTTGTTCGATGATTTCATTTGTAATATGGGGAACTACTTGAACTGTAGCACCATCATAGAAACCTTGCCTTTCTTTGCGAATCACACTAGAGTACACTTTTCCCGTCGTTATATTACTATATTTATTTAAATTAATATCGATAAACCGCTCATAGTGTCCTAAATCTAAGTCCGTTTCTGCTCCATCCTCTGTCACAAAAACTTCTCCATGTTGATATGGGCTCATCGTGCCAGGGTCAATGTTAATATATGGGTCAAACTTCTGTAAAGTTACTTTTAAGCCACGATTTTTTAATAGTCTTCCTAAGGAAGCGGCTGTTATTCCTTTTCCAAGTGAAGATACAACCCCACCTGTTACAAATATATATTTCGTCATTTGTGTACCCTCTCCTATTTACCATCATTCATTACATATTATTTCTCACTTAACTTTTTCTACTTGTAAAATAAATATGCGTTTCCCAATTTGTAGGGGAAACGCATATGTTAGGTTCGTTTTTTATTATGTAGCCCAACTAAAATGTTACTCATTTCTACTAAAAAAGTCAAGGAAATATCGAACCATGTCTGCATAAAGCAATTAATTATTCAGCATCTTCATCAGATGAAAGTTCATATTCATCGTAAACAATTTCTTCATCTGTTAATTCATCATCATCTTCTTCATCGATGTCTATTTCTAAATCTTCATCATAACTTTCTTCGTACTCATCGACGTCCTCTTTTTCCCTTTTACGAACTTCTGCTAATAACTTTTCACTCGTTTGATCGACAGGATACCATCTTTTCAACCCCCATTTATTTGATCCTATCGTTGTAAAACGCCCATCAACATTTAAATCAGTATAAAACCTTGCTAAAAAGTCATCTTTTTGTGCTTCAGTAAACTGTTTTATTTCTGCAACTTGGTTAAATAAATCAATAAAATTTAACTCTACTTTTTGTTCGATTAAAATTTTATTAGCTAATTCCATCATCGACATCTTTTGCACTTGTTGTTCGTTTAATTTCTTTAATCCCATTGCTCGCACTTCCTTTTCTACTTACTATTAAATAAGCCCCTATATGCAACTAAATCCTTATTATATAGTTACTCATTTTTCATTAATAATGAATGTGTTTATTTAAATATTTTACTACTAATAATTTTGTAGTATAGCTATTTACATGATAATAATCAAGCAACATGATTATTTGAATATTTTTTCTTTTATAATGGCATTTTTATCATTAATATATTCGAAGTAAATCATACGATTATCTCTGATATGTCGTCTTTTAGGTTCATATTAACGTATGACAATAAGATGCCAATAATGATGAATTTTTTGTGTTTAGCAATTTTTTAAACAATAAAATTAGCCTATGACATAATAGAAAGTCATAAGCTAATTGACAAATTAACATGTAACTTTTGTTACATATTTCTTCGATACTTTCCGCCGACTTCATATAAAGCAGCAGTTATTTGACCAAGACTTGCCACTTTGACAGTTTCCATCAATTCAGCAAAAATATTCCCATCCTCAATCGCTACCTTTTTCAAGTCATTAAGTGCTTGTTCTACGACATTTTTATGTTTCTCTTTAAATATATTTAAATGATTAATTTGTAATTCTTTTTCTTCTTTTGTCGCCCTAGCTAGCTCCATTGAATCAATTTTTTCTGCAGATGGTTGATTTGGGTTTAAATAAGTATTGACACCGATAATCGGTAGTTCTCCTGAATGTTTCCTACTCTCGTAATATAGAGATTCTTCTTGAATTTTGCCCCGTTGATATTGTCTCTCCATTGCTCCAAGAACACCACCACGGTCATTTATTCGTTCAAACTCCATTAACACTGCTTCTTCAACTAAATCAGTTAATTCCTCAACAATGAAAGATCCTTGTAACGAATTTTCATTTTTCGTTAATCCAAATTCACGGTTGATAATCATTTGAATCGCCAATGCTCGACGAACTGATTCCTCTGTAGGAGTTGTGATTGCCTCATCGTATGAATTTGTGTGTAATGAATTACAATTATCTTGAATCGCAATTAGGGCTTGTAATGTTGTTCGAATATCATTAAAGTCAATTTCTTGAGCATGTAAGGACCGACCTGATGTTTGAATGTGGTATTTTAATTTTTGGCTACGCTCGTTTGCCCCATATTTATCCCGCATCGTAATTGCCCAAATACGCCGTGCAACACGGCCTATGACAGTATACTCAGGGTCAAGTCCATTTGAGAAGAAAAATGATAAATTTGGCGCAAAATCATTAATATCCATTCCTCGACTTAAATAATATTCGACATAGGTAAAACCATTTGCTAACGTAAATGCTAATTGTGTAATTGGATTTGCTCCCGCCTCAGCAATATGATAACCGGAAATTGAGACAGAATAATAATTTTTCACATTGTGATCAATGAAATATTGCTGGATATCACCCATCATCCTTAGGGCAAATTCAGTAGAGAATATACATGTGTTTTGTCCTTGGTCTTCTTTTAAAATATCTGCCTGGACTGTCCCTCGAACAACGTGTAATGTCGCGGCTTTGATATTTTCGTATTCGTCGGCAGTTGGTTGACGGTCATTTTCTGCCACAAATTTATCCACTTGTTGATCAATTGCCGTATTAAAAAACATTGCGAGGATCATTGGTGCCGGGCCATTAATTGTCATGGAGACAGATGTTGATGGTGAAATCAAATCAAAACCTGCATATAACTTTTTCATATCATCTAGTGAACAAACACTAACACCACTTTCGCCTACTTTACCATATACATCTAATTCATATGCGGGGTCCTCTCCATACAAAGTTACTGAATCAAAGGCTGTTGATAATCTTTTCGCTTCTTCTCCTTTTGACAAATAATGAAAGCGACGATTTGTTCGCTCTGGTGTTCCCTCACCAGCAAACTGCCTTGTTGGGTCTTCTCCTTTTCGTTTAAATGGAAAAACTCCAGCTGTGTAAGGGAATTTACCTGGAACGTTTTCCTTTAACAACCACGTTAAACGGTCGCCCCAATCATTAAATTGTGGAAATTTTACCTTTGGGATTTTTAATCCTGATAAAGATGTCGTCGTAATCTCCATTTTAATTTCCTTATCTCGAACTGAAAAAGACATTGTTTCCTGATCATATTGCCTTTTTGTTTCATCCCAGTTATTTAATAACTGTTTATTCAGACCATCAAGTTGTGATTTTGTTTGTTCATATAAGGCGGATATTGTATCAAGGTCTTGATCTTCCTTAACCATTTTTTTGACCCCATCTAACTGGTAAAACTTTCTCGCTATCTCGCTTTGTTGCATCCCTCTTTTGTGATAGTCCTTTACTATTGTGCTAATTTCTCGTAAATAGTGGATTCGTTCATTTTGGATAATAGTTTTTCTCTCCTCAGATAAACTATTTCCACTATACGGGGTTGTTTCGTTCCAATCAAATTTCTCATTTAGCCGATTGACAATTGCGGTAAAAAGGGCATTAACCCCTTCATCATGAAATTGGCTTGCAATCGTGCCAAATATAGGAAAGCTTTGCTGGTCCTGTTTAAACAATAATCGACTTCTCTCATATTGCTTTCTCACTTGTTGTAAGGCATCCAAGGAACCTTTTTGCTCAAATTTGTTAATGGCAATAAAGTCAGCAAAATCTATCATATCTATTTTTTCCAATTGGGTAGGAGCACCAAATTCAGCTGTCATGACATACATAGATAGATCTGATATCTCATCTATCTCTGCATCTCCTTGCCCTATTCCACTCGTTTCAACAATAATTAAATCGACATCCGTTGCTTTCAATACTTGAATAATATCTTCCGTTGCCGTCGATAGTTCTGTTTTAGAATCCCTCGTGGCTAAGGAACGCATATAAACTCGATTGGAAAAAATCGCATTCATCCTAATCCGATCCCCTAAGAGAGCACCACCCGTTTTCCTTTTAGTTGGGTCAACAGAAACAATTGCCACTTTTTTATTTGGTAAATCGTGAATAAACCGCCTAATTAATTCATCAGTTAAAGAACTTTTTCCAGCCCCACCTGTTCCTGTAATGCCAAGTACAGGAGTTTTTTCATTTATTTGCCTTTTAATTGATTGGAGAAGTTTATTTTTGTCCTCCTCATTCTCCCTTTCCAAATATGAAATATATTGGGCAATCGTTTGATGATCCCCTTCTGATAACTTTTTGTTACTGTTGTCATTTGTAAAAGGGGTAATAAAATCACATTTTTCAATCATTTTGTTAATCATCCCTTGTAGTCCCATTTCTCGACCATCTTCAGGGGTAAAAATCCAATCGACACCATATTCATGTAACTCTTTCACTTCCCGGGGGATAATCGTTCCACCACCACCACCAAACACACGAATATGTGATGCATGTTGTTCTTTTAATAAATTAATCATGTACTTGAAGTATTCCATATGGCCACCTTGATAAGAGGAAATAGCAATTGCTTGCACATCCTCTTGGATTGCTGCATTGACAACTTCCTTCGCACTTCGGTTATGTCCTAAATGGATCACTTCAACACCGCTCGATTGTAAAATCCGTCGCATAATATTAATTGAAGCATCGTGTCCATCAAACAGACTTGAAGCTGTTACGAAGCGGATGACATTTTTCGACTTATAAACTTCTACTTGATCCATCGTTTTACCTCCATTAAGTAATTTGTTCCTCAGGTATTGCCTGTTCCAAAAAACGGGTTTGCATCTTTATATACTCATCTAACGTGAAATTTTGGTGTAACATCCACCGTCTAAAACACCACATATGCCCCTGAACAAATAAATTATTGGCGATTAGCTCCGCTTCTTTGTTAAAAAAGGTATTCGGCATACTAAGTATCAATGCCTCTTTCAATAACAGAACCATTTCTTTTTCTTTTTTTAGTACTTCGTTTTTCTGCTCCTCTTGCAGTGATTTTACTTCTTGATACAAAATAATGACCTCTTCTTGCATATCATTCATTAATCGAAAATAGGATTCGATGATTTTTTTTAATCGTTCCCTAGATGGGGCCTCTTTATTAATTGCCTTTTTTAAATGTGTGTATACTGAATCATTGATTGATTCAAATACTAAATATAATACATCTTCCTTTGTACGTACATATTCATATAAAGTACCAATACTGAAGCCTGCTGCCTTGGCAATTTCTCTCGTTGTTGATCGATGATATCCTTTTTGTTTAAAAAGAGCGACTGAGGCTTTGATAATTTGGTTTCTTCGTTTCTGTATTAAAGTAGTATCCTTTACTGAACTGATAATGGAAGCTTGATTCACTAGTATATTCACTCCCTTTTTAAATGGTGGGTTTTGTCTATACGATATTTATATCCCATTTTATTTTGTTACGGCCCTACCAATGACTAGTCTTTGTATTTCATTTGTCCCTTCGTAAATTTGTGTTATTTTAGCATCCCTCATGTAGCGCTCTACAGGATAATCCTTCGTGTAGCCATAACCACCAAACACTTGCACTGCTTCTACAGTCGTCCTCATTGCTGCATCACCAGCAAATAACTTCGCCATCGCTGATGCTGTACTGTAATCAAGCCCTTCTCCTTCTAACCAAGCAGCTTGGTATGTTAGCAATCGGGAGGCCTCTGTATCTGTAGCCATTTCTGCCAGTTTAAATGAAATCCCTTGGTTATGAGCTATAGGCTTACCAAATTGCTCCCTTTCCTTGGCATAATTCACTGCTGCATCTAATGCCCCTTGACTAATTCCCACTGCTTGGGCGGCAATTCCACTTCTACCACCGTCTAAAGTTGTCATCGCAATTTTAAAGCCTTCCCCTTCTTTACCAAGTAGATTCTCCTTAGGAATCCGACAATTTTCAAAAATTAACTCCGTTGTCGGTGAAGAGCGGATCCCAAGTTTCTTTTCCTTTTTTCCGAACATAAATCCTTCTGTTCCTTTTTCTACGATAAAGGCGGAGATCCCTCGGTGATTAGCATCTGGGTCTGTTTTTGCAAAAACGACATAAATATCAGCCACTTCCCCATTGGTAATCCATACTTTATTCCCTTGGAGCACATAATCATCGCCATCTTTTTTGGCAATCATCCTCATCGAGGCAACATCACTGCCTGCCCCTGGTTCAGATAATGCATAAGCTCCCAGGGCCGAACCTTCTGCTAACCGTTTTAAAAAGTTGTTTTTTTGTTCTTCGTTTCCATACTTATAAATTGGCCAGCTTGCAAGGGATACATGGGCAGAAAGTGTCACTCCAGTAGATGCACATACCCTTGACAGTTCTTCCACCGCTATTACATAACTAAGATAATCAGCCTCTATGCCACCGTATTTCTCTGGCCATGGAATACCCGTTAATCCTAATTCGCCCATTTTATCAAAAATTTCACGATCAAACCGTTCTTCCTCATCCCTTTCAGCAGCCGTTGGTTCCACCTCATTAATGGCGAAGTCCCGAACCATTTTTTGGAGCATTTTATGTTCATCCGTTAATTGAAAATTCATATACATCCTCCTATTAAAACTTACTTCAGCAATTGTTTAGCAATTACTATTTTTTGAATTTCATTCGTTCCTTCATATATTTCCGTCACCTTAGCATCCCTAAAAAATTGTTCTACAGGATAATCTTCTGTATAACCATAGCCTCCAAAAATTTGGACAGCCTCTATAGCTACTTTCATTGCTGTTTTTGAAGCAAACATCTTTGCCATTGAGACCTCTTTGATACATGGCTGATTTTGAGTCATTTTATTTGCAGCCTGATAGACAAGTAATCTTGCCGCTTCTATATCCGTTTTCATATTGGCTAATTTAAATGAAATACCTTGTTGGTGTGCAATAGGTTTACCAAATTGGTTTCGCTCTTTCGCATAAGCAACTGCATGTTCTAAAGCACCTTCCGCTATTCCGAGGGATTGAGCTGCAATACCAATTCTGCCGACATTTAAATTAGCCATTGCAATTTTGAATCCTTCGCCTTCTTCGCCAAGTAATTGGTCCTTTCCAATGATACTTTGATCAAATGTTAATTCAACTGTGCTCGTTCCCCTTAAACCCATTTTATGTTCACTTTTTCCAACTGATAAACCATTCGTATCTTTTGGAATAATAAACGCACTCATCCCTTTATATTCGTCACCTTCATATAATTGTGCAAATGTGATAAAGGTATCAGCTTCCTTACCATTCGTTATAAAAATTTTCGAGCCATTCAAAATGTAATGCTCATCTTCGCCTTGGGCTCTTAGTTTTATATTTGATGCATCTGACCCTGCATTTGATTCAGTTAATGCAAACGCCCCTAAATATTCTCCAGTTGCTAATTTGGTGACAAAACGTTCTTTTTGGGCCTCAGTTCCAAATTCCAAAATAGGATTAGTACCGACAGAGGTATGAACGGATAAAATGACACCAATGGCAGGGCTTACCTTAGATATTTCATGAATTGTCATGACATAATTAATAAAATCCATGCCACTTCCACCATATTTTTCGGGAATAGAAATCCCCATTAACCCTTGTTCACCCATTTTCCCTATAACGTCTTTTGGAAAATAATGTTCCGTTTCCATCTTATCCACTACGGGTACAATTTCCTTTTGAATAAATTGACGCACCATTCGTTGCATCATTATTTGTTCATCGGTAAATATAAACGTCATCGCAAATCCTCACTTTCTCCAAATGTCAATATTACTTTCTCATGTGAATGACGTTTTAAAAAAGTATATCATCAATTATTCATACACATAAAATCCTCGGCCAGACTTTTTGCCGTACCAACCTGCCTTAACATACTGCTTTAGTAATGGGCATGGTCGATATTTACTGTCAGAAAATCCATCATACAATACTTCCATAATATAAAGACAAGTATCAAGACCAATAAAATCAGCCAATGTTAATGGACCCATTGGATGATTCATCCCTAATTTCATTACGGTATCAACATCTTCTACCGATGCAACACCTTCATAAACGGTGTAAATTGCTTCATTAATCATCGGCATTAATACCCGATTGGCAACAAAACCTGGGAAATCATTCACTTCAACTGAAGTCTTATTTAGCTGTTTTGTCACTGAAGCAATCAGATTATATGTCGCATCATTCGTTTGAATAGCACGAATAATTTCTACTAGCTTCATTACAGGAACAGGATTCATAAAGTGCATGCCAATTACTTTTTCCGGGCGATTTGTTGCTGCAGCCATTTCAGTAATTGATAAAGATGATGTATTTGTTGCTAATATCGTTTTTTCCGGCAAAATTCTATCCAACTTTTGAAACATTTCTATTTTAATTTCTAATTGTTCTATGATTGCTTCAACGACTAGATCACTCGTTATTAGATCATCCATCTCCGTTGTCGTTGTTAATCTTGAAAGTATAGCTTGTTTTTCTTCTTCTGTCATTCTTTCTTTTGTCACATGACGACTTAACGTTTCCTCAATAAAAGTAAACCCTTTGTCTAATGCCTTTTCATTAATGTCATATAGTGTCACTTCATAATTAGCCTGTGCAAACACTTGGGCAATACCGGCGCCCATCTGCCCCGCACCTATAACTGCTACTTGTTTAATTTCCACTAAGCCAACCTCCATACTATACTTTTCTTAATTAGTTTCATCTTTGTTGAGAAAGGTATACCCCCTTTCATTCTGAGGTCATATCCGAATAAAAGGAGGAATTATTTTTACTGTTTTGGTACTTCAATTAATACTGCATCACCTTGGCCACCACCACTACAAATTGCAGCAATGCCTAGTCCACCACCACGACGCTTTAGTTCATGAATAAGTGTTAATATAATCCGTGACCCACTTGCACCAATCGGGTGACCCAACGCTACGGCACCTCCATTAACATTTACTTTTTCAGGGTCAAGACCGGCTATTTTAATACTTGCTAATGACACAGCCGCAAATGCTTCATTAATTTCATATAAATCAATATCAGCTATTGTTTTGCCTGTTTTTTCTAATAATTGATTGATAACAATCCCAGGAGTTTCAGGGAATCTTTCCGCTTCAACGGCCACTGCTGTATGACCTATGATTGTCGCTAAAGGCTCACTGCCTAATTCCCGTGCTTTTTCTTCTGACATGATAACAAATGCACTAGCCCCATCATTAATACCTGGGGCGTTCCCAGCTGTAATCGTTCCATCAGCACCAAACACTGGACGAAGTTTTTGTAGTTTTTCTACGCTCGTATCTTTTCGTGGAGACTCATCAGTGTCAACGACAACAGGGTCCCCTTTGCGTTGTGGTACCTCAACTGGAACTATTTCCTCTTTAAATTTCCCGTTTTCGATTGATTCAACAGCTCTTTGATGACTACGATATGACCATTCATCTTGTGATTCACGAGTCAATTCAAATTCTTCTGCAGTGCTGTTACCATATGTCCCCATATGGACACCTTTAAATGAACAAGTCAATCCATCATGAACCATCATATCTATTGCCTTTTGATCACCCATCCGGTATCCCCACCGTGCATTCGGTAAGATGTAAGGGGCATTACTCATGCTTTCCATACCACCAGCGACAACGACAGATTCATCACCTAAACGAATGAGTTGTTCAGCCATAGTTACGCTTCGCATTCCCGATGCACAAACTTTATTAATTGTTTCCGTTCTAACTTCCCAAGGAATACCTGCCCCTTTGGCTGCCTGTCTTGAAGGAAGTTGACCTTGCCCACCTTGTAAAACGTTCCCCATGATAACAGTACCGATATCACTTTCCTTAATTCCCGCACGATCAACTGCTGCTCTTATTGCCTTTGCCCCTAACTGTGATGCCGTTAAATCCTTTAAGCCACCCCCAAAACGGCCGAATGGTGTTCTTGCTCCTGACATAATAACTGCTCTTTGCATAATTCCATCTCCTTATATAATATTATTTTTATTCTTATTATTTGTCTATATTATAAATGATAACGTTTGCTTTTGTCGAGCGAACGCTCAATCAAAATTGCTTTTACTCTTTTTAGGTTTATTTTTATACAATTAAGCATAAAAAAACATACTACCATTCGTATTGATAATAGTAGTATGATAAAAGTTAACTTATGCTGTTTTACTTTCTTCTTCAACAAAGACAGATAAGGCTAATATTTCTGCCACATCCAATGTACTAATGTCCTGATCTACTTCCTTCGCCTTCGTTCCATCACTTAACATCGTTAAACAGAAAGGACAGGCACTTGAGATGATTGTTGGTTTTACTTCTAATGCTTGTTCCGTTCGAGCGACATTAATTCTATTTCCTGTCGTCTCCTCTGTCCACATGAGACCACCACCGGCACCACAACACATTCCATTTTCTTTCGACCTAACCATTTCGACAAGCTCTAAACCTGGGATAGATTTTAAAATTTCCCTTGGGGGGTCATACACTCCATTGTAACGACCTAAATAACATGAATCATGATAAGTAAGTCGTTGTTCGATTCGGCCTTTTGGCTCAAGTTTGCCTTCCATTACTAGGTCATATAACATTTGTGTGTGATGAATTACCTCAGCTTCATAGCCGAAATCTGGATACTCATTTTTAAATATGTTGTATGCATGTGGATCAATCGTTACAATTTTTGTCACATTATTTTTTACAAATTCTTTAATATTTTTCTCGGCAATTTCTTGGAATAAAAATTCATTACCAATTCTTCTCGCTGTGTCACCAGAATTTGCTTCTTTATTTCCCAATATTGCAAAATTAACTCCCGCTTTGTTCATTAATTTCGCAAATGCAATCGCTATTTTTTGGCTTCGACTATCATAGGAACCCATTGAACTCACCCAGAATAAATAGTCGAATTCCTTTCCTTCCTTTTTTAATTCTTTAACAGTAGGAATGTAGGCCTCTTCATCCAATTCACGCCACTTGATTCGGTCTTTTTTCGATAAGCCCCAAGGATTGCCTTGGCGTTCAATATTCATGACAGCGCGTTGGGCCTCGGGATCCATTTTCCCTTCCGTCATGACTAAATAACGACGCATATCGAGAATTTGTCCTACATGTTCATTCATGACAGGACAAGCATCCTCACAATTACGACATGTTGTACATCCAGCTAATTCTTCTTCTGTAATGACATCACCAATCATACTAATAGTACTCATTTCAGCCATTGCTTCTTCGCGCCCCATAGCCGCTAATTGATTGCCCCTAGTTGTAGAAAATGCATAAGAAGGAACCCAGGCGGTTTTACCCGTGATGGCTGCACCTTTTTCAGTTAAATGGTCCCGAAGTTTAATCATAATGTCCATTGGTGACAACATTTTCCCTGTGCCTGTCGCTGGACATACGTCTGTACAACGACCACATTCGACACAAGCATAGAAATCTAACATTTGTCGCTGGTCAAAGTCCTCTACTTTTCCAACCCCAAACGTCATTTCCTCTTCATTTTCCATCTCTTCTTCATCAAAATCAAAGCTAATTGTTTTCATTTTACCCGGTACACGTTTACTTAAAAACACATTGATCGGTGCTGCAATTAAATGGGCATGCTTCGATTGAGGTATGTAAATTAAAAATGTTAAAATCGTAATCGTATGGATCCACCAAGCAATAAAAAACACAACCATGGCAACGGCTGGAGGTAACCAACCAAACAAAAATGCAATACCACTTGCAACAGGCTCTGTCCAAGTTCCCGCCTCACCAAGCCATACTTTCAACATCCCGTTTCCCAGCAAAACAGACACCATTAAAGTCCCAATGAAGACTAAAACTAATCCCGCATAAAAACCTTTTTTCAAGCGGACAATTCGTTCGATATAACGGCGATAAAATGCCCAAATGACTGCAACAAGAATAGTTAAAGTGACAATTTCCTGAAAGAAAGTCATCCCAGGATAAAGCGGTCCTAATGGTAGATGATTTCCGGGTGATAGCCCTTTAATAAACATATCGATTGCACCAAATTGTACTAATAAAAATCCATAAAACATCATCACGTGGATGATACCCGATTTCTTATCCTTTAATAACTTTGACTGCCCAAACACGATAACCCATATATCCTTTAATCTTTCTTTAATTGCTAAATCAAATGGGGCTTCTTTCCCTAATTTTATATAAGCGACTCTTGTCGCAATTAATTTAACAAATAAAAATATTCCATATAATGTGATAGCAATAAATGCGATTAGATTTATTAGTAAAAACGTTTCCATCATTCTTCCTCCTCGTTATCTAGCTGTATCTTCACGTTTTCTCTATTTTAAACAGGATTGACAATACAGTCAAACAGAAGCCGTTTACGTGGGCTTACTACATTGAACATCTTTTTTACAAACTAACTACATTTTCTCTGGTGCCGAAACCCCTATCACCCGTAACACATTTGCTACCGTTATTTTAACTGCCTTCATTAAAGCAATTCTAGCATTAGTTAATCCTTCATGTTTTTCGTTAATGACCTTTTCAGCATTGTAAAAGCTATGTAAAGCTGTTGCTAAATCAAATGCATATTGAGTCATACGATAAGGTTCTTCTCTTTTTGCTGACTCTTTAATGACACTTGGAAATTGTGCTAGCTGTTTAATTAAATCTATTTCTTTTTCCGATGTAAGCAAATTGACACGATAATTTTTTTCATTATCTACATTAAAGCCTTTTTCTTTTGCTTGTTTTAGCATCGTACAAACACGTGCATGGGCATATTGCACATAATAAACAGGATTTTCATTCGATTGGGTCCGTGCCAAGTCCAAATTAAAGTCTAATTTTGAATCGTTCGAACGCATGATGAAGAAATAGCGAACAGCATCAACACCGACATCGTCCATTAAATCCTTTAAGGTAATCATTTTTCCAGTCCTTTTACTCATCCGGACAATTTCACCGTTTTCAATGGCATTAACCATTTGGATGATTTTGACTGAAAGTGCCTCTTTAGGATAACCTAGTGCTTGGATGGCTGCTGACATTCTCGGTATATAACCGTGATGATCTGCTCCCCAAACATTAATGACCTTTTCAAATCCTCGTTCTAATTTATTTTGATGATAGGAAATATCTGGTGTTAAATACGTGTAAGTACCATCTTTTTTAATTAAGACACGGTCTTTATCATCGCCAAAATCGGTTGATTTAAACCATGTTGCTCCATCATTTTCATAAATATATCCCTTTTCTTGAAGCAATTCCAATGTTCGATTGATTTCCCCACTTTCGTATAATGAGGTTTCCGAAAACCATCGATCAAATTCGACACCAAACTCTGTTAGGTCTTTTTTTATTTTCTCTAGTTCATACTCAAGGCCATATTTCCGGAAAAAGGCTAGTCTATCATGCTCATCCTTTGAAACCCATTCATCTTCAAACTCATCAACAAGTCGTTTCCCTAAAGCGACTATATCATCAGCATAATATCCGTCTTTTGGCATGTCCCTATCGTAACCTAATGCTTGAAAATATCTTGTTTCAATTGATTTTGCCAACTGATCAATTTGATTGCCAGCATCATTAATATAATATTCACGTTCTACATCGAAACCAGCCGCTACAAGTACATTACAAAGTACATCTCCAAAGGCAGCACCCCGGGCATGACCTAAATGAAGATCCCCCGTCGGGTTAACAGAAACAAACTCTACTTGTTGCCGTCTATTTTCCCCATAATTTGATGTTCCATATGCATCTTTTTCCTTTAAAATGATATCAACAATTCCGTTTAAAAAGTTTTTCTTCATAAAAAAGTTAATAAAGCCAGGTCCAGCTATCTCCGCTTTTTCTACCCCAGCTTCCTCTTTATTTAATTGGTCGATGATTTGTTCAGCGATGACCTTCGGTGACTTTTTCAAATGTCGAGCTAGTTGCATAGCAATATTGGTCGCAAAGTCCCCATGTTCTTTACTCTTCGGAGTCTCTATGTTAATTTCAGGGATTTCCATCGATTTATTGGAACTAATAAGTAGAATGGTCTTATTAATTTCAGCTTTTAATGTTGACTCTATCTCAATAAGTAAATCCATTGTTTAATTCTCCTCCATATATGTCACAACTAAATGGTGTAAATTAGCTTCACTGTTATTGATAGACAGATGATAAACCATTTCAACTCGACCAGAATTATTTTTACTCATTACTTGGCGATTAATCATTGTTGTATTCGTCATCATCAACATACTTCCATATGGATATCTATACAAAGATTCCGTTGTTTTATGTAAATGTAAACGTTGTAGGAATGACACTTGTCCCGTACATTTCAAATGTACTTTTTCCGATTGAATAATTAATTGCTGCTTCATTTCCCCAAAACGTTCATCAGCCTTGATAAAGGTTATGATTTCCATTTTTCCTTGTGTTTTATAGTTACCTTTATATGTTTCTTTTATAACCTCTCCCTTGGTCCCTTGTTTTATCATAGTTTCTAATTTAATTTGGATAATTTTCTTTATTACCTGCAAGGATAAAACTCTCCCACTTAAAAACCTATCATAATAAAAGCGAAATAAGATTTAATCACATTATAACGACTTTTTTATAAAATTACCATTCACATTCAGTTAACATCTGTTTATTTTTAAGAAAAATGTTCAATAATGTTAAAGTATTTCAACAATCAAAGGCAGGCACTAACATGAAACTTACTCATATTAAGAAAAAAATTTTCATAAGATCTTTTATTACGTTAGCTATTTCGATTTGTCTCTTTTTTGTTACGTTACTTTTACTAGGCCCTCCACCAGTCGAATCAGATTTTATTACTGTGTTATTAGACGATGAGGAGAAACCTTTTAACCAAATGGGCGGTCGTCAAGAGCCGATTAGCCTTAATGAAATGTCACCTTATTTAATTGATGCTACATTAATGATTGAAGACAAAAAGTTTTATCGTCACTTTGGATTTGATATGAAGCGTATTGGACGTGCCACAATAAATAATTTGCAAGCAGGTGAATTAAAAGAAGGGGCAAGTACAATTACACAACAATATGCCAAAAATTTATATTTGACTCAAGAAAAAACATGGATCAGAAAAATAAAAGAGGCTTTTTATACCATTCGATTAGAAATGTTTTATTCTAAGGATGAAATTTTATCAGGTTATTTAAATACTATTTATTATGGCCATGGAGCTTATGGCATAGAGGCTGCTAGTCAATTTTATTTCCAAAAACATGCGAGTCAATTAAGTTTAGCGGAAGCAGCCATGTTAGTTGGAATTCCTAAAGGCCCAACTTACTATTCCCCTTTTAATGATTGGGAACGTGCCTTTGAAAGGCAACAATATATCTTAACACTGTTACATGAAAATGATACCATATCCGAAAAGGTTTTTCACAAGGCCTTACAAGAGGACCTTCAATTTCAAGAAAACGATGTCCCGATTTCGTTTGCTTCCTATTTTGAAGATGTCGTTATTAAAGAGGCTGCAAACTTATTACAAACAGATATCGCTTCAATTAAAAATAGTGGATATAAGATTTTCACAACATTAAACCGACAATTCCAAACTGATTTAACGGCTACTGTACAGAAAAATATTGATGAGAATAGTAACATCCAAATTGGAGTTGTCTCCATTAACCCTAATGATGGTTCTATCGTCGCGTTAGTAGGTGGTCGACATTATGAAGAAAGCCCGTTTAATCGGGCGACAGATGCCAAAAGGATGGTAGGGTCTACTTTCAAACCATTTGTTTATTATACGGCTTTGGAGGAAGGATTTACTCCTGCAACAATGTTAAAAAGCGAGCCAACAGCATTTACTTTCGCAAATAACCAACATTATCAACCTAAAAACTATAATGGATACTATGCTAACAAACCGATTACCCTCGCTCAAGCTATCGCATTATCTGATAATATTTATGCTGTAAAAACAAACATTTATGTTACACCTGAAAAAGTAATTGATACTGCCAAAAAAATGGGCATTTCAAGTGATTTACCAAGTGTCCCTTCCTTAGCATTAGGTAGTGCATCGATATCTGTTGAAGAGATGACAGTTGCCTACGGCATCCTTGCCAATGGTGGAAAATATATTAATAGCCATACCATTACAAAAATTATGAATCCACAAGGGAGGGTTCTTTATGAGCGACCACTGGTGAAAGGAAGTCAAATTCTCGATGAAGACAAATCATTTGTTTTAACCCATTTGTTAACTGGTATGTTTGATGAATCATTAAATGGATACATGAGTGTCACTGGTGCATCTATGATTCCTAATCTTTCCCATATATATGCCGGTAAATCAGGTACAACGAAATATGATAGCTGGATGATTGGGTATAGCCCTTATTTGGTGACGGGTGTATGGGCTGGTTATGATTTGAATGAACCAATTCAGAAGGTAGCTGAACGACAAATTCCTAAAAATATTTGGTCTCAATTTATGGAAAATGCCCATCAGTCAAGAGAAAAGATGCATTTTGTTGCACCAGCAAATGTAAAAAAGGTAAATATTGACCCATTTAATGGGAAAATAGCAACAAAACATTGCCCTGTACATCGTGTGGCTTATTTTGAGAAAAATACGGTTCCAACTGATACATGTAAAGACCATGTATCAGATAAAAAGTCTGAAAAGGAAGCAACTGAAAATGAATTGCCTATATGGAGGAAATTATTAGATCTCCTCAAAGACCAATTAAGGCGATAGAAAATCGACCTTCCAAACTGAAAGGTCGATTTTTATTCATTATCTTATTAGCAAACTTTTTCTCATTCCCATTTTTTTAAATCATTTGACGACAGTTGCCACATGTTTTCATCAAATTCTTTTAAAAAGTGTATAAGTAATTTCCTTGAACGTTCATCCATATGGTCAATAACAATTTCTCCCTTTAATGATTGTTCCATATGTTTTACATGTTCTGGCATTGACTTATAAGCCCTTTTGTTGGGTTTATCAACCCGTAATTCACTTGCTGTGACACCGGCATAAAAGGCACCATTCTTCCCTTTTTCAACCGTAACCCATACAATCCAATAAAGTAGTCCTTCTGGTACTTCATCTTTGTCCGGATAATATCGAACTCTTCGTTCTATTGAACTCCGTGCATGCATGGCATCCATATCAACATATGCCTTATTTTCATTTGGATCAACGATAACAGTGGACATATTCTCCAGTGAAATGGATCCCATACCGTAGCCACCATGACCATCTGTTGAATCATCCTTTATAATAGTAAATTGCTGTTTTTGCTGTTTATCTTTATCCAATCGGATCATCCTCCTTTAAATTTTTCATACTAACGATGATGGTTTATCCCCAGTAATTGTTGAATTCGATTCATATCTTGCTGATTTTCAATTTTTTCAATTTGTTCTTGCGCAAAATATAATTTATGATCTTCCCTTGTCTTACCGGTAATCGCTTCAACAATAACTGAGTGGGTTGATAATTCCTTTTTTTGTTTATTTGGCATTTGCAAATATATTGGTACCCTTCCTTCCCCTGAACGATATACATCATATGGGAGGTCTTGTGTCGAATCAATGACTAAATAATAAGTTGGGTCGATGCCGTTTATCCTAAATAATTCTCTTAATTCATCATATATATCCACTTCGGTATTAGGGTTATATTCTATATACTTAAATAATTGACGATTCATAAATCGTTGACATAGGTCACTCAGCACAGAATCATCTTCACGTTGCCACTGCTTAAAGTAAACATAGACGACCGTGTCATCTAACTCAACATATTCTCTAACATTAATCTGTTTAAGAAATAATGTTTCAAGTAATGTAGGAGCAACTTTAAAATGATAACCCTTTTCGTATAATGTTTTCACCCGGAGAAAAATTTTTGTTAAAATGACTTCGGCACTTCTTGTGACAGGGTGAAAATATACTTGCCAATACATTTGGTAACGTGACATAATATAATCTTCAACTGCATGCATTCCTGTTGATTTAATAACAATTTCATCTTCAGTTGGTCGCATGACACGTAATATTCTTTCCATATCAAATTGGCCATAACTAACTCCTGTATAATATGCATCCCGTAATAAGTAATCCATTCGGTCAGCATCGATTTGGCTAGAAATAACACTAACGACGAGTTTATCCTGATAAGTTTTATTTATAACCATTGACACTTTTTCTGGAAAGTCGCTAGCTACTTTTTTCAAAGTACTGTTTATATGGGTATTACCTAAAATAATCTTCTCCGTCATTTTTTCATGGTTTAAATTAAATACCTTTTCAAATGAATGTGAAAATGGCCCATGGCCAACATCATGTAATAATGCTGCACATAAACAGAGGAGCCGTTCACTATTATTCCATGATTCATGATGCTCAATTTTTTTAATAATACGGCGTACAACTTCATAAACACCTAAAGAATGGTTAAATCGACTATGTTCCGCACCGTGAAAGGTCATATAGGTAGTTCCCAATTGTTTAATCCGACGGAGTCTTTGAAATTCCGGTGTCGCAATCAAATCCCAAATTACCTCATCATTGACGCGAACATAACGATGAACAGGATCTTTAAAAACCTTAACCTCATCCAATTGTTTATCTTTATACATTATCCATTCAACCCGTTCCTTTTCTTATCCTTTATTCTTATTATATAATAGTTACAACATACTTTAAACTATCCAACTTAAAGGGGAATTCCAGTGGATTATTTTCTCAACTTTTTAAAACATAATAAAATTAGAATCATCGACCATACAAATAGTACAACAATTGACCATATCGTTCATTCACCAACCACTTCCTTTGCTATTGATGATGCATTAGCTATTTCAGTCGGGAGTAGTATTTCCCCTATTACTCTACGATTATGGCAGCATAATAAATCTGTCATACTAGGTATACCAGATTCCAGTTTACCATTTTTTAAAGATGGCATTTCACACATTTATCGGCAAGGATTTCATCCGATTATTCGCAATTCCGGTGGACTAGCTGTCGTGTTAGATGATGGGGTCCTGAATTTATCCATTATTTTACCTAATGCTAAAAAAGTATCTATCAATGATGGCTATACCCTAATGTATTCACTAATAAAAAAACTATTTAGGACTTATACAACTGATATAATGGCCTATGAAATTGTTGGCTCATATTGTCCAGGGGATTTTGATTTAAGTATTAACGGTAAAAAATTTGCCGGTATTTCACAAAGACGGGTTAGAAACGGAGTGGCTATTCAAATTTATATCGATATTTCTGGAGACAGTCAGAAAAAAGCCTTTTTAATGAAAGAGTTTTATGACATAAGTAAAAAAGATGTTGACACCTCATTTCAATACCCAAATATTAATGTCGATGTGATGGCGTCATTAAACGAATTGTTAGCTCTAAATTTGTCTGTTGAGGATGTCATTAGAAAGTTAAAATTGCTTGTCAATAAATATAGTCATGTCGTTCAAGGCTCTTGTTTGAACGATATAGAAAAAAAATACTTGGTAACCCGATTAAAACAAATGAATAATCGAAATAAAAAACTCCAGCTTATTTTGCATGAACAGCAATAGAGAAACTACTGTTACTCTTTGATTAATTTTCGTAATGTTGAAATTGTTTCACGTAATTCTTTAATCGGTAACTGTCCGGGTGCTGAAGGTTTTGTTCCAGCTACAAAAGTAATCAGGGAACCATATGCCCAACCGATAATTCTACTCATTTCGCCCAACTTCCCCATCGACATAGTAACGATTGAAATCGGCAGCCTTTCATTCAACTCGTTTGTTACATGTAATAAGTCTAAAACATCTGACTTTGCATTGGGCATAACGGCTATTTTGACAATATCTCCCCCTAAATGTACAGCTCTCTCTCCTAATTGAATCAGTTTATTTTTGGCAGGTGTTTTCGTAAAATGATGATAAGAAAGAATTGTCTTTATATGATGTTTTTCTGCCTCCTTTAGCAGTGACTTAATCGCTTGTTCATCATTATTTATTTCCACATCAATAAAGTGAACCATCGATGTAAGGCAAACTATTTTTAATACTTCAAATATTTCTTCACGGCTCTTTAGGGCAGACTTTTCCCCTCCCTCTTCCAATGACCGAATAGTAAAAAGAATGGGGATGTCAGTTTTGCCTTTTATTTTTTTTAATACTTTGATAACTTCTTCTTTTTCATTAATTTGGCGAAAAAAATCTGCTCGCCATTCGATAATATCGGGCCGTAAAGGAATGATTTTCTTTAATTGTTCAATCACTTCCTCATTTGTTCTGCCTGTTATCGGTATACAAATAAACGGCGGTTTTCCTAATGCTAACATGTTATCCATCTTTCCAGCACTCCTAATTTAATCAAAAATGTAACCTATGTTTTGATTCTCATATAACCATTGAAAATCACATACAATGTATAAAACTATAACCTTTCGTTTGGACTAATTTAAATATGTATCATCAGCGAAACCAATTAAACAAAATATCGTTTGTCAGTCTAGTCCTCGCTATAATCATTCTGGCCATTGGCATCACTAAATCAATTCCAGTTTTCGTCATTTTTACTCTTTTATTACTTGTTGTTAGTTTAACTTGTGAAGCATTTATCAATTACTATTCTTTCAGACAGTTAGAAAGTGTCAAATTACTTTTAATAGCGATTCTTCTATTCACAATCACTATCTATTTGTTTTTTAAATTTTTTTATCAATAGATTTTCGGGAACTAAATAAGTTTAAACGGCTTTTAAAAAGGCATATCCTAAAACTACCCAACCAATGAGAAATGTAATGCCACCAAATGGAGTTATCATTGCAAATATTTTTGTCCCCGTCAGGGAATAAGTATACAAACTACCTGAAAACAATAAGACCCCGAGTATGAATAACCATCCTGAAGTTAAAAAAGTTGTCGTTTCAAACTTTGCATATGCCAATGCAGTGATAAAAATACTGACTGTATGAAACATTTGATAATTGACTGCCTTTTCCCACACACTTAACGCCTGATTGGATATTTTTCCTTCTAGCCCGTGAGCTCCAAAGGCACCCAGTGCCACAGCCAGAAATCCATTTATTGTTGCTATCATAAATAAAACCTTCAAATTTTTCATTCCTCTCATCATCTATAAAATTTCAATTAAAAGTCAAATATGGAATAGGGGTCTTTCTTCACGGCCCCCAGCTGATCATTAACTAATTTATTTTGATTCATCGTTTTATTTTCAGTTTTAATGATCCTTTGTAAAGGTTTATTATTTCTATTACTTTTAATTAATAGATCACACAATAGTTTCACCTTTATCATTTGTTCATTTATATTAGTATCATCCGCTTTTGCCATTTCAATTTCTTCAATCATTTTCTCAAAAATCATCTTATTTGATACTGCCATATGCTGCACCACCTTTATTATTATAGTATAACATCTGATCAATTGTTTTTATATTCAAATCATTTCATCATTACTCTTTTTAAAAATTTACAGTTAAACAGAATTCCGAAAATCTAGATCTTCTACAAACTTCATCATAAATCGCATTTATATTTATCAGCTGAAATGATGGCATCATATTTTTAGGTAGGTTGCATGTCGTAAAGTTCTTGGATGCTAAATAAACTCGGTAACCCGGGTGATTGACAAACTATGTATAACGATGGAGGGTTTAGTTGGTTCTGATTGATATGATGGAATTGAGAAGGGCTTAAAAGGGGGAATTATGCAAAACTCTAAGGAGTAAAAATGTTTGTTTCTAAAGATGATACTTCGATAATCGGGATTTCCCCTTATTATCATCTGTAAACGGCAAAATACAAAGTACCTTTGGCATATTATTCGAGATTTGTCAATTTCCATGTTGTTTTAGGACGTATGAGTAAATTCGATATTGCCAATCTTATGTTAATTTTTGTAACCATGTAAGGGCCTCATTTAGACCATCCATAAAGTAATGATGATGTTAAATTGAATCATCGCAAACCCTAAGGGTATTCCCCTGATGTTCCCCCATTTTAAATTGCATTATGAATCCGTTGCTTTTACATAATCATGTGGATTTGCCTATTAAATCGGTATTTATGGAATTGACACAATTATTTAAACAAATGAATTTAACTCAACATCATTAACAAACTTTTTAATATTAGTGAAAAAGTAATCTTGATCTTCCCACATAGGTGTATGGCTACCATTCTCACATATTACCACCTTTGAATGTGGGATTCTTCTTCCCATTTCATTTTTGTCTTCAACAGACATTGTATCGTGACGTCCCCCCACCAAGAGGGTTGGGACCTTTATTTTATGTAAATCATCCCATCTGTCCCAGTCTTTAAATGTACCATTTACTAAAAATTCATTTGGTCCTTGCATTGTAGTAAAGACTTGCTGATTGATATTATAAAGTGTTCTTTTAAGTGAATCAGGCCATTGTTCTAGACGACATACATGTTTTTTATCCAAATGTTCTGACACGATTTTTTGGTATGTTCGATTCTCATAATCACCTCTATCCTCATAATACGTCATTTTTTGCACAATTTCTTTAGGCAACTTTCCTTTTAGAACATTAATATACTTTATATAAGATGGAATGCTTGCCGTCATATTAGAAATGATGAGCCCCTTGAGTGCAACTTGATACTTTAAAGCATATTCAATCCCTAACATGCCGCCCCAAGAATTCCCATATAAATAAAAATTCTCTAAATCTAAATGTTGACGTACTTCTTCCAATTCCTCCCGAAAGCGTTCTATTGTCCACAATGATGGATCATTTGGTTGATCGGAATAATAGGATCCAAGTTGATCGTAAAAGTAAATTTCAAATTCATCAGATAAATACTCTTCGAAAGGCTCAAGATATTCATGTGTACAACCTGGACCACCATGTAGTAAAAGTATTTTTATTGGACTTTTTCCTACTTTACGGGTCCAAACATGGAAACCGCCACTTATTGGTATAATCTTTGATTGTGCCATCATTTAAGTTTTCTCCTTTCGTTTTGAATTGTTGAAAAGGAATAACAATGGTCCAAAGTTTTTCAAATTTATTCATACAAATGACAAGCAACCTTTCGTCCTTTGACCTTCCTTATGACTGGTTTTACTGTCTGACAAACTTCAGTTGCATAAATACAACGGGGATGAAATTTACATCCACTTGGTGGATTAGAAGGTGAAGGCAATTCTCCCTTCAAAATGATTCGTTCCTTTTTTTCATCCGGATCTGTTTTCGGTACAGCGGAAAGTAATGCCTGTGTATAGGGGTGTAAAGGTTCTTTGAAAATATCTTCCTTGTTACCAAATTCTACAAGTTCTCCCAAGTACATGACACCTAATCGATGGGCAAGATGTTCAACGACAGATAAATCATGGGAGATAAAAATATACGACAATCCAAGGCTTTCCTGTAAATCCTGAAATAAATTAATAATTTGTGACTGAATCGATACATCTAATGCAGAAACAGCCTCATCGGCAATTAATATTTTTGGTTTCAAAATTATCGCCCGTGCAATAACTATTCGCTGTAATTGTCCACCAGATAATTTATGAGGATACATCAATAAATGCTTTTCCGATAATCCAACCAAGTTAATAGTTTCAGATATTAATGTTCCCCTTTCCTTTTGGGGTATGTTCTGAGCAATTAGTGGCTCTGACAAAATTTCCTTTATGGATAATCTTCCATTCATGGAGTCGAGAGGGTTTTGAAAAACCATCTGGATTTCTTTTCTTATTTTTTTCATTGCACGCCTATTAAACGTGATAATATTTTTATTTTGATATATTAACTCCCCTTTTGTCGGTTCAATTAAGCGAAGAATACATCTTCCCAAAGTTGACTTTCCACTTCCCGATTCTCCTACAATACCAATTGTTTCACCTTTAAATAAATCAAAATCAATTCCATTTACAGCATGAACAGATATACGCTGCCCAAACATACCTTTGTAAATGGTAAACTTCTTTTCTAAGCCTCTAATTTCGAGTAATTTTTGTTCCATTGATTACTCTCCTTGCTATTATATAACCAGCATTTGCTTGATGTTTGATTTTCAAATTCGACCACTCCCGGCTCTTTTTGATGACAAATATCCATAACGTGTGAGCAACGATCCGCAAAATGGCATCCACGTGAAAATTGATCAGGGGTTGGCACTTGACCAGGAATAGACTTTAACCTTGTTTCCCCTTTTCCTTGCTTAGGTGTTGCACCAATAAGCCCAATAGTATATGGATGTTTTGGCTTTCGTAATACTTGTCGTGTATCCCCTGTTTCCACGACTTGTCCGGCATACATCACAATGACTCGATCACACATTTCTGCAACAACCCCAAGGTCATGGGTAATGATTAAAATTGCCATGCCTAGTTCAACCTTTAATGATTTTAGTAGGTCTAATATTTGCGCTTGTACAGTTACATCCAGTGCAGTTGTTGGTTCATCGGCAATTAGTAGGGATGGTTTACAGGCAAGTGCCATTGCAATCATCACTCGTTGCTTCATTCCACCTGATAATCGATGGGGGTATTCTGCGTATATTTCTTCAGGTCTAGGCATTTCTACTAGTTTTAATAATTGGATCACTTCTTTTTTTATCTCAGACTTTTTAGTCCTTTTATGTTGTCTGATCATTTCTTCAATCTGCTTGCCAATCGTTAAAACAGGATTTAGGGATGTCATAGGATCCTGAAAAATCATCGAAATCTCTTTTCCCCTCATTTTCCTCATTTCTTTTTCAGTTAGTTTTAATAAGTTTTTTCCATTGTAAGTAATTTTACCATTGGACACTTTTCCACTTTTACCGAGCAGGCCTAAAATGGACAGGGAGGTAACACTTTTCCCACAGCCTGATTCTCCTACAATGCCCATTATCTCACCTTTTTTTACGTTAAAACTAACCCGGTCTACAACAGTCAGTGGACCTTGTTCATTATTAAACTCTGTCGTTAACTGTTCTACATCTAGTAAATATTCCACTACTTCACCTACCTACTTTACTTATTTTTAGGATTAGAAATATCTTGTAGTGCATCACCTAAAAAGTTGACAACAAAGACAACTATCGTTATAGCAATCCCTGGAAATGTGGCTAACCACCATGCCTGATTGATATAATCCCTTCCTTCATTTAACATTGCCCCCCACTCAGGGGTTGGTGGCTGGGCACCTAGTCCAATAAAGCTAAGTGCGGCCAATTCTAAAATGACTGCACCAACATACAAAGTAATATAAACCAATAATATACTCATAATATTGGGAAGAAATTGTCGTCTAAGCACCCAGAAATGGGAACTCCCTATCGATCTGCTTGCTTCCATGTAGCCAGATGATTTAATCGATATAGCTGCACTTCTTGTTAATCTGGCAAATCCGGGAATAGCGGCGATACCTACAGCTATCATAGCATTGGCAAGACTAGGACCTAAAATAGCTACAATAGCAAGTGCTAAAATAATACTTGGAAGTGCTAATAATACATCCATAATGCGCATTAAAATATTATCAATAATTCCTCCCACATATGCGCTTATTAAACCGATAAAGGTTCCAATAGAAAAGGTAATACAAACTGCCAATAAGGCGGCTTTTAAGGTGATCTGAACCCCATAAATTAATCGGGATAAAAGATCACGTCCAAGGGCATCTGTCCCAAGAAGAAATTCCTTACTTGGGGCTTGTAATATTGCTTCGTAAAAAGGTTCTTCTGGATTTTTTGGTGCTAAAAAAGGAGCAAAAATTCCAATTAAAATAATTACCAGTAAGATTAGGGTACTATATCTGGCACGTTTATTATGATAAATTATTTTGAAAACATGCCATTTATCGCTTTGCATCTCTTTATTTGTATAAGACTGAGCTGATTCTAATGAGTTATCCGCATTATCCATCTAATTTTCCTCCTTCGTGTTCATTTCCACACGAGGGTCGATTATACTATAAGAAATATCTACTAGAAGATTAATAACGACATAGACAATTCCCATGAACAATATGGTACCTTGTATCAATGGGAAGTCCCTTGTACTAACGGCATCAATTGCGAGTGTACCAATTCCTGGCCAATTAAATACCAATTCAATCACAACGATACCTCCGAGTAAAGTTGCTATTTGCAAACCAACTACTGTAATGACAGGGATAAGTACATTTCTAAATGCATGCCTCAATAAAATGGTGAGTTCATTTAGACCTTTAGATCTAGCAGTTCGAATATAATTGGTAGAAAGAGTTTCAACCATCCCACTTCTTGTAACACGGCTTATAATTGCCGAAGCTAATACTCCAATTGTAAATGCGGGAAGAATTATATCTTTAAGTCCGGTACCTTCGGCAATCGGGAGCAAACCAAACTGTACAGAGAAAATCATCATCAAAATAATTCCAAGCCAAAATCCGGGAATAGACATCCCTAATACTGCTACTCCCATCACAAAGGTATCAATAAAAGTCCCCTCATATTTTGCAGCTAAGACACCTAATATTACACCAAAAATGACAGCCAAAACAATTCCTGCCCCGGCTAATTTAATTGTTGCGGGGAAACGATCCAATATTTCTGTTAATACCGGCCGGCCTGTTCTCAATGAAGTGCCCAAATCACCTTGAACAAGATTACTTAAATAATGACCATACTGTACCAATGGGGGCTCATTTAGCCCCAATTGGTTTGTTAATCGATCCACCTGTTCAACTGTTGCATTTGAACCAAGCATTATTTTAACTGGATCACCGGGAATCAAATGAATGAGGAGAAAGGCAAATATAGTGATGCCAAAGATGACTATTATTCCGGAAAAAATTCGATTGATTATAAATGGCATCATAATTATTACTTCCTCCTGGAATCATTTAATAAAACCGTTCCTTGTGGCGATACCCTTACATTTTCAAAATTTGTATTGACAACATGAAAAATCTTTTGGCTATAAACCGGTATAATATAAGCACCGTCGGAAATTACTTTCTGGGCATCTGCATATATTTCTTTCCTTTTTTGTAGATCCATTTCTGTATTTCCTTGTTCTAGCAGCTTATCAAGTTCAGGATTATTTGCCTGGGTAAGATTCATTCCTCCAATTTGACTTGAATGAAATAGCATAAATAAGATTTCAGGGTCTACATGTCCATAATCCATTGTTTTCAACTCATAATCACCCTCACCTGCCATCTCATCCAAAGTTGACCTTTCCATCATTTGTATTGTAATGTCAACCCCAATTTCCTTTAGCATTTGCTGAAAAATTTGAGCGGACTGTTGATGTGGCTCATAAATTGATAATTCAAGGCTTAATTCCTCACCGTTCTTTTCCATCATGCCATTATTATTTTTATTCCAACCGGATTTCTCCAATAGTGCAATTGCTTGCTCCTTATCATACTTATAGCCGTAATTTTCTATTTCCTCATCATAACCAAAAAGGGATGGTGGTAAAGGACCATGCGCCACCTCTCCATGACCATGTAAAACAGCCTGAATGAACACATTTTTATCTATTGCTAAATTTAGAGCCTTTCGTACATTCACATCTTGTAATTTCTCACTCTCTAAATTCATTTCAATCAATAATCCCAACGCTGGGATATCAAGTTCAATTACTTCAAACCCATCATCATCCAAATATTTCTGGATATCCTTCGCATCAACATAAAGAGCCATATCAATAGAGTTACTGTCAAGGGCTGTAATTCTAGTTTGATAATCGGGTATAAACTTAAAAATAAGTTCATCCAAATGGGGTGATCCTTTATTTTCATAAAAGCTTGGTCCCCACTGATAATCCTTATTCCTTATGAAACTTACTGATTGTCCGGTTACCCACTCATTAAAAACCCATGGTCCAAGTCCTACAGGGTTTCTTCCATAATCATCTCCATGCTGTTCAATTGCTTTCACCGATAAAGGTTGTGAGAATCCCGCAAAGGACAAATTAGTTAATAATGATGCTGAAGGTTCTGAAAGTTCAAGTACTAACGTATATTCATCAGGTGCAGAAACTGAATCAATACTAGTAAAAAGTGCCCCAGCTATTCCTGCACCTGTATCAGGATCCAAGACCCTATCAAGGGACTCCTTGAAAACTGTTGCCGTAAACGGTGTACCATCGTGAAATACGATATTTTCACGAAGCTTAAATGTTAATGTTTTGCCATCATCGGAAACATCGTATTCCTCTGCCAAGTGAGGTTCAAGTTTGTTTGTATCTGGATTAAACACTAAGAGGGCATCCCCTAAATGACTACCAACAACATTTGTATCACCCTCACCAGAGGTCTTATGCATATCCAATGTTTCAGGTTCAACCATTGTAGCTATGGTGAATGTTCCACCAGTCTGCTCTGTTTCATCTTTATTAGTACTTCCATCATTACCGCTTGTTGAATCATTTTTGTCACTGACATTACAGGCAACAAGAAATAAAAAACAAAAACCTAAAATACATAACCTTTTATTTATTTTCGTCCACATTTTCATTTCCCCCCATTTTTTAGTAAATATATAAAATTCAGAAATATTAAATAAATTATATCAATGTTTATTAAAGTTAATTTTAAAAAAATAGCATAAAATCTTTAATTTTTAC
>DKGO01000222.1 GCA_002453315.1 Caryophanales bacterium UBA6768
ACATATGACATTAAAGCATTATATACAGACTTCCATGAACCTAATAAATTAACTACACTCATTACGGAAAACACAAAGGCAATTTTTATTGAAACACCGACAAATCCATTAATGCAAGAAATTGATATTCAAGAGGTAGCAAGAGTTGCTAGGCAATATAATTTACTACTCATAGTCGATAACACTTTTTTGACTCCTTATTTTCAACGTCCTATTGAATTAGGTGCCGATATTGTCATTCATAGTGCAACCAAATATATAGGTGGTCATAATGATGTTTTGGCGGGGCTAGTTGTTGCTAAAGGAGTAACAATTTGTGAGTCATTAGCAAACTATCATAATTCAGCAGGTGCTGTTCTTTCCCCTTTTGATTCATGGATGATTATTAGAGGATTAAAAACATTGGCATTACGAATGGAAAAACATGAGCTAAATGCAAAATTAATAACCCAATTTCTTGCAAATGACTTGCGGATACTTGATGTCATGTATCCTAACAAAGGAGGTATGCTCTCTTTTCGCATCAAAAACAGTCAATGGGTCGATACTTTCCTGAAAAATTTAAACCTGATTGTCTTTGCTGAAAGCCTAGGAGGGGTTGAAAGTTTTATTACGTACCCGGTTACCCAAACACATGCTGATATCCCTAAGGAGGAACGAAGTAAAAGAGGTGTTTGTGATAGACTATTACGATTTTCAGTCGGCATTGAGGAACCGGAAGATTTGATTCGGGATTTAAAACAAGCATTAGATACATGTGAAAAACCCCATGAATCTAGATAAATATCTCCCATGGAATCATTTGATGATTCCATGGGATTTACTTTAACTATTGTAATCGTAATAATTTTAGGTTTTAAACTTACTTCCTTTTCTTTTTCTCAATTTTCCCATAAGGTCATCGACATTTTGCTTATTTTTTTCTGTTAACTGTTCATTTGGTGTCAATTGTTTTATTTCATTTTTTTCATCCAAAAGAAGGTCTAACCATAAGCCTTCCCAAAGGGAAACTTCGCTCTCATTAACATCAATGAGATACTCTTTATTTAATGATTCGACAAGAATGACTGCATGTTTTCCTTCACTTATTCGATCGACAACACCGTTCACTTGTTTATCCATTACCCTTCACTCCTTTTATTTATTGAACACACGCTTTTCCCTCGGCTTTAATCTTTTTTATTTTCTTATCGGCAATTCCACTTACTTTTGTTAATTCATCTACTGATTGAAAAGGTCGAGATGCAATTACTTTTGGGGCAGTTGCTTTGCCAATATAGATGATTCCTTGTAATTCTTTCTCACTTGCATGATTGATATCAATACAATTTCCATTAGAGGAATTTTTAGGATTATTTTTGGCTGGGGACGTCATTGGTGCTTTTTCATTCTTAGAATCACCTATCCCACCTGCAGTCACTTTCCCACTTTTGCTCGTTGAAATATCATAATGACTACCATTTGTACTTACAACAATCGTTCCATGGGATTTTGTTGCGAATAAATTAGTACCCCTTTCATGAAACCTGTCAATGACTGATTGATGTGGATGATTATATTTACTCTTTGCAGCCACAGACATGATAGCTACTTTTGGATCTACCTTATCGATGAAAGATTGTGTACTAGAGGTGTCTGAACCATGATGACCAACTTTTAATATCGTTGAAGATAAATTTTGTCCACTGCTCACCATTTTATTTTCCGCCGATGTTTCAGCATCACCTGTGAACAAAAATGAAATTTTTCCGTAAGTTAATTTCATTACAATGGAGTCATCGTTTAAATTACCAGTAATGGATGTAGGGCTTAATATATCAATCTTTAAGTCCCCAATTTGAAATGAGTCTCCAGCCCGTGGTTCATCATATCCAATATCGTGCTCATCGATAGCTGCAAGTACCCGTTGGAAAACTTGTGATGTCGTCGTTCCCCCTGACATCCAAACTTCATCTACCTCGAAATCATGAATTACCTTATCGATTTGTCCAATATGATCAGCATGTGGATGTGAGCCGACGATTAAATCTAGCTTTTTCACTCCTAATTGATTTAAATAATGAACAGTTTCGTTGCCATTCCAATCCCCACTGTCAATAAGAATCACCCGATCATCATATTGAATTAATGCTGCATCTGCTTGCCCAACATCAATGAAGTGGACCTTCATTTCTGACAATTTTTTATTAGGAGATGTACCTTCTGAATCCTCGGGGTCATTGTCAGCTAATTTATTGGATTCATCTGATTCTTTGTCATCCTCGGTTAATTCATCATTTATATGAAAAACATCTGCAGTTTCCCCAGTCGTTACCTCATTGTTTTCGTTAGCCATGTTATTTTCATTGTTCATTTCGCATGCAATCATTATTGTCATGATGAATAACAAGAAAGCTAACAATAAACGACGTTTCATATCCCTATCCCCCTTGGAATTTAAACAAACCATATACAATCTCTAACATACACTAAAGATGATGCAATGACAAAAGGAAAAATTTGACGGATATAACTTTGTTTGAAGATAATTCTATTAGGGAATTTAATTTTAGACAGGAAGGATGGGTAATAGTGAATATAAAAATTAAAAGAATTTATGAAGAAAGTCACATTGACGATGGAAAACGTATATTGGTTGATCGAATTTGGCCACGTGGTATATCGAAGGAAAAAGCAAATTTAGATGAATGGCTTAAGGAAGTTGCCCCTTCAAAGGAATTACGGCAATGGTTTAACCACGAAGCAGAGAAATTCCAACAATTTTCACAACAATATAATGCTGAATTGAAAAATGGGGAACAGAAAGAAAGCTATGAACGATTGAGGGAAATTGCAAACAATCATCATATCGTAACACTTTTATATGCTGCTAAAGATGAGGAACATAACCAAGCAATCGTATTGCAACAAATGTTGCTAGGTGAATAATTCAAAATCCATCAGAAATAACCCATTGTTCGTAACTGATTTCCGACAATTTCTATTGAATAAATCGAAGCCGGGAGGTAGCAACTCATAGTTAGCCAACGACAAACCTAACCCTTATTCTTTGAAATATAGTTTTTCATATCCTCATGTAAAGGGGCACTAAAAGTCAGAATCTT
>DKGO01000111.1 GCA_002453315.1 Caryophanales bacterium UBA6768
AAACTGTGACGGAGCCCTTTATGGACCGAGTGACAGAATTAACGGATGGACAAGTTGAGTTTGACTTTTATCCATCTGAACAGCTTGGTAATGTAAGCGATTACTTGGATTTAACTTCTCAAGGAGCTACAGATATTGCATTTTTTATTAGTACGTATACTTCTGATAGAATGCCGTACACAAGTAAGATAACTGGATTACCAGGTTTGAGTGAATCATCAAACCAAGCATCTCAAGCACTACACAATCTCATTCAACAAGAGCCTGTTCTGACTACAGATTATTTAAATAACGGAGTAAGACCTATTATTGGCTATGCAACACCACCGTATGATTTTTTTAGTGCATCAACACTCGTCAAGTTACCTGAAGATTTAAATGGGTTACAAGTAAGAAGCTCAGGAGCATTTATGAATGAATTAATTAAGTTTTTTGGTGGAACACCGGTAACTGTAGCTACTCCTGAATTATATGAAGCAGTGGAAAAGGGTGTAATTGACTCCGTAGGTCAATATGCTACTACATTGGATTCATTTAGCCTAGGTGATGTGCTCAAATATGGTTCAGAAGGTGTCTCTTTTACATCAGGCAATGCTGGCTTAATTATGAATGAAGGAAAATGGAAATCATTACCGGAAAATGTTCAAAAAGCGATTCAACAAGCAGCAGATGAAGTTGTTAATTCAGGTAGTAAAGCGGATGATGAAGAACGAGAAAAGGTAGTTGAAGAGTGGTCTAAAACAATGGAGATTTATCAAATTACTGACGAGGATAAACAAAAATGGGCAGAAAAATTTGATGAATTTAATACTCAATGGTTGAAAGAACAAGACGATGAATTTAATAAAGTGTTAGATGAGTATAGAAGTTTACTAGATAGATATAAAGAGTGATTTTTAAAAATGGGGTGCTCATGCTTTTGAGTACCTCATATTTTTAAAAAGTCTGGGAGGGTAGAATATGCTACGAGTATTAGATGGAATAGATCGCATACTAGTTTATCTATCTGGTATTAGTTTGTTTATTATGATGCTTTTGGTGTTTGCAAATGCGATGTTAAGGTTTACTGTAAATAGTCCCATATCGGGAGTTATTGAATTTACTGGGGAATATCTTATGGTTATCATTGTCTATTTATCATTAAGCTTTACTCATAAAAACGGAGGGCATGTTAGTGTTAACGTTGTTGTAGATAAATTGCCTCCAAAATTGCATGGTTTTTTGTCTCTTATTATTAATTTAATTGCTTTTAGTATTTTAAGTTTATTATCATATTCAGCATTTAATATGTATTTAGATTATCTGTCTTCTAATATTCGTTCGATTAGCAGTCTAGAATATCCCTTATCATTTGCTGTACTTTTGATCTTTGTAGGAACTTTAATTTTATGTATAAGGTTATTAATCAACTTCTTCATTAACTGTAAAGAGTTATTTAGTAATTAAGATGTTCTCCAGGGTGATATGTGAGGTGAGATAATTGACGGTTTTATTATTATTAATTTTAATGATTGTTTTAATTTTTTTAAGTTTACCAATTGGGTTTGTTTTATTAATAATTGGAGTAATTGGTTTGTGGTCTACTTCTGGTTTTGATGTCATGTTGGGAATGCTTGGAACTACTGCGTATAGAAGCGTTAATAGTTTTAGCTTTACAACAATACCACTCTTTATATTAATGGCTAATTTCATCGCCAAGAGTCGCATAGCTGAAGAACTCTTTGATAGTCTAATAAAGTGGATTGGGCATAGGCCTGGTGGAGTGGGAGTAACAACGGTGTTTTCAAGCGCTGGTTTTGGAGCGTTATCTGGTTCTAGTATTGCAGCTACATCAATTATGTCTAAAATAGCTGTACCTCAAATGATGAGAGCAAAATACTCTGATTCATTTTCCGCTGGGCTAGTCGCGTCAACTAGCGGAACTTTAGCGGCCTTAATCCCGCCAAGTATACCTTTAATTGTCTATGCTATTCAAACTGAAACTTCAATAGGTAAACTGTTGATTTCAGGTGTATTGCCAGGATTGTTACTCGCTATATTGTTAAGTTTAGTAGTCATAATTATTGCTATCAAAAATAAAAGTGTTATCGAAAAGTCAAGTTGGAAAGAACGTTTTAATTCAATGAAATATATATGGCCAATGTTACTCTTAATTATTATTGTTATCGCTTCTATTTATTCAGGAGTAGGAACTACCACGGAAGCAGCCGCTTTCGGAGCATTCGGCGCATTAATAATAGGATTAGTTATAAAGCGATTAAATTTTAAAAATATAAAGGAAGCAATTATAGAAACGGTCCAACAAACATGTATGATTTTTTTAATTTTAATTGGTGCTACTTTATTTTCATATTATATTGCTTTCAGCAGGGTTGGCAACTTAATTATCGAAACAATTCAAGGTAGTGGTATGTCTAGTCTCACTGTATTAATTTTGATTATCATTATGTATTTAATTTTAGGGCTTTTTTTAGATTTACTCGGTTCAATGTTATTGACACTTCCACTTGTTTTTCCAATTATCACAAGCATGGGATACGATCCAATTTGGTTTGGAATTGTAGTGGTGCTTCTGTTGGAAATTGGATTAGTAACTCCACCGGTTGGGATTAATTTATATATAACTAGTCAGCAATCGGGTGTCAGTGTAGGAAAGGTGTTCAGAGGTACGATACCGTTTGTGGGAGTTTTATTACTCACGGTCATTATATTGATTATGTTCCCACAAATAGTTCTATACTTACCTTCTAAAATGTAACTAGCTTTACTAAGTATAGTTTTTATTCGAAATATAATGTAAAGTATGTCTTAACACTTGTATGAGGGGGAATTCACGATGATGGATACACAATTAACAATTGATACTTTATTAGAAAGGGCAGAGAAGTACTTTCCGAAAAAAGAAATTGTGTCTAGAACAGCTACTGGAATTCAACGGTTCAATTATGCACAATTTGGCGAGCGGACGAGAAGCTTAGCGAGTGCACTCGAGAAACTTGGGGTTGAACGTGGCGACAAGGTAGGAACGTTAGCTTGGAACGATCACCGTCATCTTGAAGCATACTTTGCGATTCCAAGCATGGGTGCTGTATTGCATACAATTAACATTCGTCTATCACTCGAACATTTAACGTACATTATCCGTAACGCGGAAGATAAAGTGTTACTTGTTGATGAAGGGCTTGTTCCTGTCATTGAAAAAATCAAGGATGAGATTCCATCCGTAAAAGCGTTCGTCATTTTAACAGATGAAAAAGAACTGCCAACAACTGCACTTGAGCCTATATATCATTATGATGAGCTTGTTGAACAAGGAAACCCTCAATATAAATTTCCGACAGATCTCGATGAAAATGAAGCGGCTGGAATGTGTTATACATCTGCGACAACCGGGAATCCGAAGGGTGTCCTCTATACCCACCGAAGTATTGTTCTCCATAGCATAACCGTCGGTTTAGTTGATACACTCGGCTTATCAGAATCCGATGTGGCAATGCCAGTCGTACCGATGTTCCATGTGAATGCATGGGGGATGCCATTTTCATCAGTTTGGTTTGGGACAACACAAGTGTTACCTGGACCAAACTTCACACCGAAAATTTTAGCTGAATTAATTGAATCTGAAAAAGTAACGATGACTGCAGGTGTGCCGACAATTTGGCTCGGTCTTTTACAAGAAATTGAAACAGGCAATTATGACATGTCGAGCTTAACGAGAGTGATTAGTGGAGGTTCAGCTACACCGAAAAGTCTTATTCGTTCATACGAGCAAAAGCATAATATCCCGTTTCTTGTTGCATATGGCATGACGGAAACGAGCCCACTAGTCACCGTTTCTCGCTTGAAAAGTTACCAGCAAGACTTGCCATATGAAGAAAAACTTGAATATCGTGCAAAACAAGGTCTTGTCGCACCAGGAGTCGAAGCGAAGGTCGTCAATGAAAATGGGGAAGTTGCTCGTGACGGAGAAGAAATGGGTGAATTACTCTTGCGCGGTCCATGGATTACGGATAGTTATTACAAAGAACCAGAAAAAACCGAAGAAGCTATCATTGATGGTTGGCTCCATACTGGAGATATTGCCACAATTGATGAAGAAGGCTTTATTAAACTAGTCGACCGCACGGGAGATCTCGTCAAAAGTGGTGGAGAATGGATCTCATCTGTCGACTTAGAGAATGCAATTATGGCACACGAAGCGATCTTTGAGGCGGCAGTTATTGCAGTTCCACATGAGCGTTGGCAAGAACGTCCTGTCGCTGCAGTTGTGTTAAAAGAAGGCTATGATGTAACGAAGGATGATATTTTAGACTTTATTTCACCACAATTTGCTAGCTGGTGGCTCCCAGACGATGTTGTCTTTATTGACGAAATTCCAAAAACCTCCGTCGGTAAATTCTTAAAACGCGAGTTACGTGATCAACTTAAGGACCACCTAACTGAATAACAAACGTAACAAAAGTGGTTTTCCTTCAAAAAGGGAAACCACTTTTTTATTTGGTCATATTTTCTATAAACTGCACGGTAGTTAGAGCTGTAAAACCGCTTCAGCAGAATACTTCGCTTTCCATGGGCACGGCCTCCGAAGTATAGGACATACGAGTGCAGGTGTTGCGACACGACGTCGCGTACTTAACCTGCCTTCAGAAGCAAAGAGCGCTTCTTCAGGGATCTTCGGACTCGTGCTTTTCCCATAGGAGTCTGCGTATTCTGCCTCCGCTAATTGAGTTCTTAATAAAATTGAATAAAACTTCGTAAAATTAGACGTAACTCCCACCTAGTTTTTTCTGCTATTTAACTTTACCATTTCTATCTAATGGGCTGATTGGAGTGTAGGCAGTCGACTCCGGGTCGGCTTAGAACGCCACGTTCGAGACACCCAAGGATTTTTCAAGATGGATTGTTCCGAGTTTACTCTCAGTACAGCATACCCGGCGAAGCATTGTTTGGGTCCTGCGAAACACAGGATGTGTGAGTGCCACCGTTCTCA